>SYPI01000242.1 GCA_005804005.1 Planctomycetia bacterium | reverse complement strand
TGACCAGACCTGTCCGCACTGCACCACAGCAACCACCCACACCCAGACCGTCTTCGGCGAGGGTTCGCCCGACGCGGAGATCATGTTCGTCGGCGAAGCTCCCGGTGAAACCGAGGACCGTCTGGGCCGCCCGTTCGTGGGTCGCGCCGGTCAGAAACTGGACGAAATGATTCAGGCGATGGGATTGACACGCGAGTCGGTTTACATCGCCAACATTCTCAAGAGTCGCCCACCGGACAACCGCACTCCGCTGCCCGACGAGGTCGCCAAATGCGCCCCGTTCCTGACCGAGCAGATTCTGCTGATCCGGCCGCGCGTGCTGGTGCCACTGGGCGGCCCGGCCACACAGTTTCTTCTGCAGACCCAAGTCGGCATCACCCGGCTCCGCGGCATCTGGGCGACATGGCAGGCGCCCGAGGCTCGTGGTTGCCCGGACATCCCGATTATGCCAACCTTCCACCCGGCCTACCTGCTGCGCAATTACACGGCGAAGACAAGGGGTGAAGTCTGGAATGATCTCTGTGCTGTGCTGGAGCGACTGGGGAAACAGGCGCCGCTTCGGGCGCGGCAGCAATCCCCGAATAGCTGATTTTTCCGGCGGATTGCTTGCATGCAGCGCGATCGCATGGCATGATCACACCTGAGGGAAGGAAAGGGCCATCGCGCGATTCGATGCACGGGCATCGTTCGGCGCGAGAACCCCGCCGCAACCAAGCGACGCTTCCCGTTCAGGTACCCCCACGAGGAGCCTGTCGCGACGTCAGTCTGCGGCGGGCTCTTTTTTTCTTCCCGTGGATGAGTTGAGGACCAGCGTCACCGGTCCGTCGTTGTGCAGGGCCACGTCCATGTGCGCGCCGAATGCTCCGCGCTCTACGGCGACACCCAATCCTTCAACTTCGGCGCAGGCTTGCTCATAGAGGTGACGCGCCACCTCCGGCGCTGCGGCGGCGTCGAAGCCCGGCCGCCGACCCCTGGAGCAATCCCCCAGCAGCGTGAACTGACTCACTATCAGCGCCCGGCCCCCGACCTGACTGATGTCCAGATTCATCTTCCCGGACTCGTCAGCGAATATTCGCAGGCCCACCAGTTTGCGGGCCATCCACTCGGCATCAGCCGTGGTATCGCCCTGGGCAACCCCTAGCAGCACCATAACTCCCTGATCGATACCGCTGAGGCGCGCCCCCGCAACGCGCACTTCGGCGCGCGCCACGCGCTGGACGACCGCGATCACGGCCCGCCGCAGATGACCATGGCGGCCGAGGTCACCAGGCAACTGCGCCGTTCATCGATGGCCTGCCGGTACTGCAGCAGTTCCACGCCAGCACCACCCAAGGCGTGCAGGGCAGCCGACATGGAGCCGATGCTGCACCAGCGCGTGGCGTTCTCATGCTCGGCCATGGCCACGACGAAGTCATCCGGGTTGCCAGCTTCGTAACTGCCCAGCATCGACCGGTCGTGCGCTTCGATCTCCCGCAGGCGATCATCATCAACTGCGGTCTGGTCGCCGAACATCGGACCGACATGACTGAGGTCGGCGCTGATCACCAGCAGCGTGCGCCCGCTCCCTTCGAGCGCCTGGGGCAGGGCCCCGCAGAACTCGGCGTGCGAGGCCCGGGCGCCATCGTCAGAGAGCATTCGTTGCAGGGGGCTGGGCACCAGAGCCGCCCAGACCGGCACTCCGGGAAGCAGGTGGGCTATCCACGGCATGTGCAGTTGAATCGAGTGCTCGCCAACATGATCCAGTTCATCTTTGTAGAGCCGCTCGCCCAGCAGCTTCTCCATCCCACTGGCGAAATCCGCATCACAGGCCACCGGTCCCAGCGGCGTGTCGAATCCCAGTCGCGCACCAACCACACCATCGCCCATGCCGAAGTGGTTGGTACCCAGCACCACCACGCGGTCGAAGGCGGTGTTTCCGGCCAGCGCCCGATAGGCAGCGCCATAGTTGGGACCGCCCCGCGGGGCATCCAGATGCGGGGCGATGATCGCCCGCGCTGGCGATTCGAGTTCCGGGTCCTCGGCGTGTGCCAGCAGTGCTTCCAGCGCCTTGCGCGCCTCCTCCGCTGTATCGCCAAATGCCGTCGCCGCGCCGACCTCGTAACGGCCCCGCTCCTTGAGCCGGGCGGCGAGTTCCCGCTCCATTCGCTCCGAGGTCGGTCCCCAGAGCAATCCAACCGCCTCCAACTGCTTTGCCAGCTCCAGAATCGGTCCCTCCGGGGCGCCTACTTTCTGGGCGATCTCGCGGACATCCTGCTCCCCCTGGAACAGCCCCAGAACCCCAACGATTTGCGCGGGAACCATCAGCATTTTCCCAGCCAGATTGAGAGGGTCGCGCAGGCCGCAGTACGGCTGTTTCTCCTTCATGGTCGCCATGGGCTGGAATGGCCGGGCGTGGGGCCGTCGGATGTGTTCTGGCTCGTCGGCGGCGCTCATCAGGGAAGTGTACGGAGATGCCACGCCGAGTTCATGCGCCGGAAAGCCGCCACATTCGCAGAACCAGCCCCTCTCGATGCCGATAGAGAACTGACCAGCGCAAGAACTCACTCGCGTTGGGCGATATCATCCGCCTCCCCCATTTTTAGACTGAGCTTGGAGACCCAGATGCGCTGCACTTTCACCCGGACCATTGCCCCAGTTCTCGCCTTGGCTGTTTCCTGCGTGGTGAGCGCGGCCCCGCAGGGCGCCATCGCTCCGCCAGTCAAGCCGGCACTGCCCGACGCCGTCACCGCCCCGGTCCGGACACCCGGTGGGCGTTCGCTGCAGAAGGGTGTTGATCAATCCGGAACGCTCAGCACAGGTGCTGAGAAGCCCGCCATCCGCGAAGCGGCCGATGACGCCGCCGCGGGTCGTCCGGTCGGTTCGTCGCCGGCGCCGATCCGCTTCGACCCGCCAACTCTGGACCTCGGTGAGATGCAGCCGGATGTTCCCAAGCCGGGCAAGATCAAACTGGTGAATACCGGCACCGAAGAAGTCCGCATCCTAAAGGCGATCCCCGGTTGCGGTTGCACTACTGCTGGCTGGCCGAAGGATCCGATCCCCGCCGGTGGCTTTGCAGAGGTCGAGATCACCCTCAAGCCCGGCCCCAAGCAGGGGCAGCGCCTGAGCAAGAAGGTCACCTTCCAGGTTGAGGGCCATGCTCCGATTCTGTTGACGGTTGAAGGCACCGTTGCCGAGTACATCCACCTGTCGCCGGACATCATCGACGCGCCGACTCCGGAGAAGCCCAGCGAGGGCGCCATCACGCTCACTAGCAAGGATGGCACGCCGTTCAAACTGGTTGGATCCAACCCGGACATTTTGGTTGAGAAGTCGTTCGATGCCAAGACCGAGCAGGTCGTGCATGTCGACTGGAAGCGCTGGGAAGAGCTCGGCCGCGGCATCAAGTTGACCCTGAACACCGATCACCCCAAGTCGCCCAACCTCAGCCTGATCGTCAAGCGGGCGATCAAGGCTGGTTCTGAGGTGACTCCGCCGACGCCGAGCAATCAGGCCCGACCGATCAACACACTGGTGACCGCGGCGCGAGTTGGCGATGTGAATCGCGTCAAACTTGAGCTGGCCAACGGCACCGATGTCAACTCCCCCGATCCGGCCAGCGGCCGCACCGCGCTGATGTGGGCCGCTCGCGAAAACAAGGTTGAAGTCATCCCAGTCCTTCTGGAAGCCAAGGCGGCGCTGGAGGCCAAAGATCGCGTCGGCAAGGCGCCGCTGGCGCTGGCGGCGGAGAACGGGGCGCTTGAAGCGGCAACGCTGCTGCTGGCCGCTGGTGCTGATGTGAACGCTCGCGACAACCTGCAGGGCTCGGCCCTGCTGTGGGCTGCCGGACTCGGCACTCCAGCGACAGTTCGCCTGATGTTGGACAAGGGCGCCGAGATCAACATCCGCGATTCCAACGGCATGACCCCGCTGCTGTGGTCGGCTGGCATCGGCAACCCGGAGACGGTGGCGGTGCTCTTAGAGCGCAAGCCCGACCTGACCGTGGCCGACAACGTCACCGGCGACACGGCGCTGATGCGCGCCGTGCGCAGCGGCAAGGCGGAGAGCGTCAGCCTGCTCATCGCCGCCGGCGCGGATGTCAATGTGCACAATCAGCGCGGGGAGACACCCATCCTCATTGCCGCTGCCACCGGCGGAGCGCCCAAGGTGAAGCTTCTGCTGGATGCCAAGGCTGACACTTCGGTGAAGAACCTGCAGGGCATGAGCGTGGCGGAAATCGCCGGTCGCCGATCCGACCCCGAAGCGGCCGCGGTGATCGCCCTGTTGGGCGGCACACCGGCTCCGATTCCAGCGCCCCAGAACTGATCGGAGTCCCCATGGGCGCGCCAGCCTGCTACGAGAGTCTGCTGGAGGCGACTCGCGAGGCGCACCTCATTGGTGCGACCAGCGCGGTGCTGTCGTGGGATCAGGAAACCATGATGCCGCCCGGGGGGGTGGAACTGCGCAGTCGCCAGTTGGCCCAGTTGGCCCGGCTGCAACACGAGCTCTCCACCGCCGAGCGAGTCGGTGAACTTCTCTCACAGTGTGAAGCCGATGCCAATCTGGCGGCTGATCCGGCTTCGCCGACTACGGCGGCGCTGCGGGAACTGCGCCGCGATTACAGCCGAGCCACCAAACTCCCCGCCAGTCTGGTCGAGGAGTTGGCCAAGGTGACCAGCATCGCCCAGCATGAATGGGCCGAGGCCCGCAAGGCCAGCGACTTCTCCCGCTTTGAGCCCCACCTCAAGCGCATCGTCGAACTGAACCGCCAGACGGCGGCGTGTTTCGGCTGGCCGAAATCCGGTGAGGTGTGGGATGCCTTGGCTGAGGGCTATGAACCGGGCTGCACCGCCGCCCAGGTGGAGGCGGTGTTCACTCCGCTGCGCGCCCAGCTTCAGGCGATCCTGGACCGCATTCTGGGCGCCACGCAGCGGCCATCGAACCGCTTCAACGAGTTGCCCCTGAACACCGACACGCAACAGCGCTTTGTGCGCATGGTCGCCGAACGCATCGGCTTCGACTTCAATCGCGGTCGGCTAGACACTTCCACTCACCCGTTCTGCGGAGGAAGTCACTGTCGCGATGTGCGGCTCACCACTCGCTTCAGCCCAAACTGCCTGCTGGATGGACTGGGCTCGACCATGCACGAGGCTGGCCACGGCATGTACGAGCAGGGGCTGCCGTTTGATCAGTGCGGTACGCCGCTGGGCGAAGCGGTGTCGCTGGGTATTCACGAGAG
Organism: Planctomycetia bacterium; assembly: GCA_005804005.1. GTDB lineage: Bacteria > Planctomycetota > Phycisphaerae > Phycisphaerales > SM1A02 > SYPI01. The sequence continues at coordinate 1,006 of SYPI01000242.1, read as the reverse complement.
TCAGAGTCGGCTCTGGGAGAACCAAGTCGGACGAAGCCGCGCATTCTGGAAGTGGGGCACCCCCCAGTTGGCGCAGTTCTTCGGCGCCGCCGTGGCTGGATTCCCTGCCGAGGAAATCTACGGAGCGGCCAACATCGTCGAGCCCGGCTACATCCGCGTTGATGCCGACGAGGCGACCTACAACATGCACATCATGGTGCGGTTCCAGTTGGAGCGGCGCCTGATCTCCGGGGACTTGGACCCGGCCGATCTGCCCGAGGCATGGAACGAGCTTTATCGCGTGTACCTCCATTTGGAAGTGCCCGACGACCGCCGCGGCTGCCTGCAGGATGTGCACTGGAGTATGGGCGCCTTCGGCTACTTCCCGACCTACACGCTCGGCACGCTGACCGCCGCGCAGATGTATGAGGCTGCCTGCCGCGACATTCCCGGGCTCGAAGCCGGATTCGGCGAGGGTCAGTTCGCGCCGCTGCGCGAGTGGCTGAATGCCCGAGTGCACTCCCTCGGACGCCAACTGCGCCCCGACGCGCTGTGTCGCAGCGTGACCGGCGCGTCGCTATCGGCCGAGCCGTTCCTGCGGCACCTGCGCAGCAAACTGTTCCCGCTTTACGGCTTGAGTTGAGGCGCCGATCGACCGGGGAGCCGGCCTAAGAAGGCTAGGCCGACCACCACCATCGTCCAGAGGGGTACCAGACCAACTCCGGGGACAGCCTCCGCTAGCAGCACTCCGATCAGCCAGCCTGATCGACCCATGAGTGCCCAAAGCGCTGCGGCCGTGGCCACGTCCAGCGCAATGGTCAACGGAACGGCTATCTCCAACGGCCAAGCCACTACATCGGAGATCACTGCCACCAAGAGTGCCGCTGCCAGACGCAAGGGAGGCACTCGAATGCGCATCACTACTGGGGGTGCCGCCGGTGGCTGTGGCAGATTGGTTTCCACGCCATGAATGCTACGCCTTTGTCTGCGATGCCCGCTATGCTTGCCGGATTCCCCCCAGATCACT
>SYPI01000241.1 GCA_005804005.1 Planctomycetia bacterium | reverse complement strand
GGGCGACGAGCGCGGCAACGCGATCCCGCGCGAACTGCACGCCACCCCAATCGCCATCCCCATTGGTACCCAGATGCTCCATGCCACCGGGCTGGCCTGGGCGGCCAAGTATCGCGGCGAGAAGCACCTCGCCTGCACCTTCTTTGGCGACGGCGCCACCAGCGAGGGTGACTTCCACGAGGCGTGCAACATTGCCGCCAACCTGAAGATCCCGGTGATCTTCTTCTGTCAGAACAACTCTTGGGCCATCTCCGTTCCCGGCCACATCCAGTGCAGCGCGCCGACAGTGGCCCAGCGCGGCATCGCTTACGGAATGCCGTGCATCCAGATCGACGGCAACGATATCTTCGCGGTTGTTTTCGCCATGAAGCAGGCCGCCGCGCATGTTCGTGCTGGCAACGGCCCGTACTTCATCGAGGCGGTGACCTATCGCCTCGGCGACCACACCACCGCCGACGACGCCCGCCGCTACCGCGATCAGGCTGAGGTCGACCTGTGGAAGGGGCGCGACCCACTCCTGCGCACCCGCGAACTGCTGCGTGGTCGCAAGCTCTGGAACGACTCCAAGGAAGCCGAACTCGCCGCGCGCATCGAGAAGGATGTCGCCGCGGCGGTGGAGCGGGCGGAGTCGATCGTGGCCCCCATCCACACTGACATATTCGATTCCATGTACGCCGAGGTGCCCGCCGACCTGCAGGTGCAGCGCGAAACCATGCAGACCCACTCGCTCGGGCAGGACCCGAGCCAGTTGCCCGAGGGTGTGCGGGCCGCCGCCGCGCACGGACAGGAGCAGCACTGACATGGCCACCCTGAACCTGGTGCAGGCGATCAATCTGGCGCTCATCCAGGAGATGGAGCGCGACGACCGGGTGATGATCCTCGGCGAGGATGTCGGCCCCAACGGCGGCGTGTTCCGCGTGACCGAAGGACTGCACAAGCGCTTCGGGGGCGAGCGGGTGGTAGATACGCCGCTTTGCGAGAGTGGCATCATCGGCACATCGATCGGCTTAGCCATGGCCGGCCTGCGACCCGTCCCGGAGATCCAATTCGAAGGCTTCCTCGGCCCGGCCTACGACCAGATCTGCAGCCACGCTGCGCGAATGCGCAACCGCACCCGCGGCGCATTCACCGTGCCACTGACCATCCGCGTGCCAGTAGGCGGCGGCATCCACGCTCCCGAACTGCACAGCGACAGTCCCGAGGCGATCTACGCCCACACTCCCGGAATCAAGGTGGTCATGCCCTCGTCGCCATACGACGCCAAGGGTCTGCTCATCTCGGCCATCCGCGATCCCGATCCGGTCATCTTCTTCGAGCCCAAGCGCGTCTACCGCGCGGTGCGGGAGGAAGTGCCCGAGGACGAATACACCATCCCCATCGGCAAGGCCCGGGTGGTGGCCGAAGGAACCGACCTCACCGTTGTCTCCTGGGGCGCGCCGGTGATTCAGTGCATGCCGGCCATCGAGAAGAGCGGTCGTTCCATCGAGCTGATCGACATGCGCTCCATCAGTCCGTTCGACATGGACACCGTCGAGGCCAGCGTCCGCAAGACTGGCCGCTGTGTGGTGGTGCATGAGGCCCCGCTGACCTGTGGCTTCGGGGCGGAAATCGCGGCGCGAATCATGGAGCGGTGCTTCCTTCAACTGGAAGCACCGGTGCAGCGCGTGGCTGGCTTCGACACCACCATGCCGTACTACAAGTTGGAACTCGACTACCTGCCCGATGCCCCGCGGATCTCCCGGGCCATCGAAGATGTCTTGGCTTACTAGCGCGGGGCGCTAGTTCAATCCCAATCCGAGAACATCAGGCCGAGGTCGGCGCCGTTGACCACGCCGTCCCCGTTGATCTCCGCTAGGCAGTTGTTGCAAGTGCCCCACGACACCAGCATCTCGCCCAGATCAATCCCGTTGACCACGCCGTCGTGATTCAGGTCAGCCAGACGCGGCGCGTTGGGGCCGAGCGCCGTGGCCGCAGCAGCATCGATCACGCCCGCCCCTAACAGACCCGCCAGCGCCGGTTCGGTGGCATCGATGTTCCGCGCAGTCTGGCTGAGTATCCCCATCACCTGGTCTGCGACATCTGCCTGCGGAACTGTCACATTGGGCCAGGTCGGATACTGAGCGCGGACCAGCGCCGCGCAGCCGCTGGCGAAAGCCGTGGCGAAACTCGTCCCCTGCCAGTAGGCGTAGCCGCCGCCTATCGCAGCGCCGATCACGGATGTTGCCGAATCCAGGGTGCCACTTGGCCAGCCGAGCGTGGCACCCGGGGCTAGCAGGTCGAGGTGTGAACCGTAGTTGCTGAAGGCGCCACGAGAGCCCAGCACGGTGCTGGCACCGATCCCGAAGGCGTTGGGGTCGCTGGCCGGGTAGTGCAGCGGTCCGAGCGAACCCAAATTCCCCATTGCGCCTAGCACGATGGCCCCAGTGTCCTTCGCCCGCGCGCAGGCATCGGCCATGGCGTCGCTGGAATCCATGCTGGCCAGACTCACATTGATGACGTCGGCGCCCAAGTCAACGGCGTAGTGGATCGCCGCCGCGGTTCGGAAGCTGGTCGCCCGGCCTTCGTCGTCCATCGCCCGGATGTGGATCTGCCGGGCATGCGGCGCAACTAGACGAATGATGCTGCTCACAAAGGTGCCGTGTCCGACGGACTCGTCGATCAGGCCATCGAGGTCATTGTCGATGCCATCGCCTGCTTCAGCTGGGTTGCTGTCCAGATCGATGAAGTCCCAGCCCCCGGCGGCCTGCGGCCCCTGCACCGCTTCGTGAGAAAGGTCGATACCGGAGTCGATAATCGCCACGCTAACCAGCGCCCCACCCGAGTGCTGCCAGGCGGCGCTAAGGCCGAGCGAATCCACCGCGTACTGCGACTGAAAAATACTGAAGTCGCTCAAGCCGGTCACCCAGAGGCTGCCGGTCTGGCCTTCGGCCGTTTCGTTGACGCGGTTTGACTCGCCCCAGACGATCACTCCCCCGCTGGCGAGTTCCCCAAGCAGCGTGTCAACCGCTGCTTGAGTCTGCCCGGACTCGAGTTCATAGTTGAACAGCACCACATTCGCCGAGGGCACAATCTGCGTCGCAGTCGGATGCACTGACACAGTGCGCAACCACTCCCGCACCTCTGGGATGCTATGGCCGGGCGCCACACGAACGATTACTTGCCCGGGAATCTCTGGGTCATTGTCAGCGAGGCATGGCGCAACAGGTAGCGCGCATGGCAGCGCCAAGCAGCGGGCAATTAGTGTCCCAACGCCCTTCATTGCCCGAAGGGTACCCCGGATCGCCCAAAAACAAACCGCGCGGGCCGAAAACGGCCCGCTACGGTTGCCGGTCGAATCACACCCCGGTCAGGGGGTCAATTGCCCCATGCGGTGAAGAGGAGGGTCAGGTCTGCACCATTCACCACGCCATCACCGGTCAGGTCCGCGGTGCAACCAGCGCAGGCACCCCAGCCCACGAGGATCGCACCGAGGTCCTCCCCATTGACAGTCCCGTCGCCGT
>SYPI01000240.1 GCA_005804005.1 Planctomycetia bacterium | reverse complement strand
AGCAGCATCACCATGCCGCAGGACCGTTGCCACTTGGCCTCGGCCGAACTAATGAACTGATCGATGATCACCTGCGCGGCATTGGAGAAGTCGCCGAACTGCGCCTCCCACAGCACCAGCGTCTGGGGATTGACCATGGCGAAGCCGTACTCGAACCCGACCACCGCGCACTCGGTGAGCGGGCTGTTGATGATCTCGATTGAGGAGTCATTGCCCAACCGGGCCAGCGGCAGGTGCGACTCGCCGGTCCGCTGGCAGTTCACCACCGCGTGGCGGTGGCTGAATGTGCCCCGCTGGACATCCTGGCCAGCCAGCCGGATGGAATGTCCTTCCTGAAGCAGCGACCCAAAGGCGACCGCTTCGGCAGTGGCCCAATCGACTTGCCCGCGATAAGCCTCGGCCCGATTCTGCAGCACCTTGGCGACGGTTCGATGCGCAACTACCGACTCATCAACTGTGCCAAGTACCCCGCAGATTCCCTTCAGAGTCTCGGCGCTGATAGCAGTGGTTGCCGGGGTGTTGGACCACTCGGCGCTCAGCCCCGCCCAGCGGCCGCGGAACGGCGGTACGGTCGGGTCGACCGGCCGCTCTCGAGCGGCCACTTGCGCGGCGTCGAGCGCCTTCTGCACTTCGCTTACGAAAGAATCTGCCCAGGCCGGAGTGATGACTCCTTCGGCCAGCAGTCGCTCGCGGTACACCTGCGCGGCGGGGGGCTTCTCCTTGATCCGCTGGTACATGACCGGCTGGGTGAAGTTTGGCTCATCAGTTTCGTTGTGGCCGTTCTTGCGCCAGCAGACCAAGTCGACGAAAACATCCTGGGCGAATGCCTGACGGAACTCGGCGGCCAGACGCATCACCCAAACACAGCCCTCGGGATCGTCGGCGTTGACATGGAAGATCGGCGCCGCGTAGCCGCGGGCCAGATCAGTGCAGTACTCGCCAGAGAAGAGACACTCCGGCCGGGTGGTGAATCCGATCTGGTTGTTGATGACCACGTGCAGCGTGCCGCCTGTGGTGTAGCCAGCCAACTTCCACAGGTTCAGGCATTCCGTGACTACGCCCTGCCCGGGCAGGGCGGCGTCGCCATGCATGAGGAGAGCCAGAGTCGCGGAGCGGTCCACCTCCGACACTTCGCCGTTGTGGTTGGCGGAAGCCAGATCCTGCTTGGCGCGAGTTCGGCCGAGCACCACCGGATCGACGAATTCCAAATGCGAGGCGTTGTTGCACAGCGACAGGTGCACAGTCTGGCCACCGCTGGTGGTGCGATCGGCGCTGTAGCCGGCGTGGTACTTCACATCGCCGCCGCTGGAAGCGAAGTGCTCCTCCCACGACTCGTCGAACTCGGTGAACAGTTGCTCGTAGAGCTTGCCGATCACATGGGCCTGCACACTCAGGCGTCCGCGGTGGGCCATGCCGATCTGGATTTCACTGACTCCGTTGGTAGGGCAGCGTTCCACCAAGTCGGACAGCATGGGAATCAGCGAGTCGCCCCCCTCGATGCCGAACCAGCGCTTGCCGACGAACCGCGTATGGCAGAACGATTCGAACTGCTCAGATCGGCAGAGGTCTTCCAGAATGCGCTTGCGTACATCGACCGGGAAGGCGGGCTGGTTGCGGCAAGCCTCCATGCGCTTTTCCAGCCAGCGCCGCTGTTCGGTCGGCAGGTGGGCAGTCTCGGCGCCGATGGTGCGGCAGTACGTCTCCTCGAGAAATCCCAGGATTTCCGAGAGTGGTGCTGGGCCGCCCAGCGGCAAGTTGCCGGTCTCGAACTGCAGCGGCAGGTGCTCATCGCTCAGGTCGAACGCTTCCAGCCGCAGCGAGTCGGGGAAAGGGCGGTGGAAACCGAGCGGGTCGAGTTGCGACGCCAGATGCCCGTGGGTGCGGTAGGCCTCGATGAGCGCATCGACCGAGCGTTGCAGGTTCAGAGTGACACTGCGCCGCTCTGCGCCCGGGGTGGGCGCGGCGCTTGGGGCGTGCGGCTGCGGTGCCGCTGCGGCTGGTGCCCCGGAACGATCGAAACCAAGGTCGAATCCTCGGAAGAACTGCTGCCACTCGGCCGGTACCGAGTCGGGGGTCTCCACCCAGCGCTGATAAAGCCCCTCGAGATAGCCAGCGTCCCAAGAATTGACCGACTGGTCGAGGCGAGGGAAGGCAGGCGTTGGGTGATGACTCTCTTGCGGCACGCGACTCTCCAGGGGCGCAGGGGCCGCAATCGGGCACCACGCCGAACGGCTGATTCTAGCGGCGAATGTCCCGGCTACAGCAGCGCTATCGGGTCGACATCCACCGCCAATCTGGCGCTCGGCCGCAGCACTCCGCGGGAGCGGGCCTCGGCCAAGAAGGCGGCCCGACTCACCGCGTCGTCAGCCAATACCTCCACTTGAACTCGCCAGTAATCGGCCAGCCTTTCGATGGGGCAGGGGCTGAAACCGGACACCTCCACCGCAGGCCTATGAGCGCCGCTGGCCGTGGCGTCGGCCAATCCAGCCAGTGCGCCCTGCAGAGCGGCGGCATCAGCCAGCGCCTCATCACGGCGCGTGCTGCGCACCACCATTCGGGCCATCCGGCGCACCGGGGGCAGGCCGAACTCCCGCCGCGCCGCCAGTTCTGCTGTGGCGAAGGCCTCGTAGGTTCCATCGGCCGCCGCGCGGATTGGCGCAGCATCAGGCTGAAATGTCTGGATGACGGCCAGTGCCTCCTGATCGGCCCGCCCGCAGCGTCCGGCGACCTGCGCCACCATTTGATAGGTGCGCTCAGAGGCGCGGAAGTCGGGCAGGTTGAGGGCGGTGTCGGCGCTGATGACTCCGACCAGTCCGACGCCGGGGAAGTCCAGCCCCTTGGCGATCATCTGGGTGCCCAGCAGCACCCGCAGTTCGCCGCGCCCGAACGCCCCGAGTGTGTCGTGGAAGTCATCGGCCGTCTGCATGCTGTCGCTGTCGACCCGCGCCAGGGTGCCGGCCAGCACCGGGAACAACCGCTGT
>SYPI01000239.1 GCA_005804005.1 Planctomycetia bacterium | reverse complement strand
GATCAGCCGACAGGCGGGAGGGCACCCGCGATGTTCCAGTGTGAGCCGCGGCTGCGGATCCAGCGGCGTCAGTTCGGCAAATGGTTTGCGCGCCTGCCGGACCTCCGGTGAGACGCCCTCGATTGCCAGGATGCGGTCGGCCACCAGCCGCATTGAGCGCCTCCGCCTCGAGCGACGGCACGAGGCCATGATGGTGACGCTGGCACCCTGCTTCAGGCCGAGGGGCTGGGCCATTTCCATCGGGATGAACGGGTCATCTGGGCTCGCCACGATGGTGTCGGCGGGCCTGCGCAGCCGACACTCACCGCTGCCGACGAAGTCAACTACTCCCGTGATTTCAACGGGAGGAGGCGGGGCGCTGGGGGCGCCTACGGATGGCGAGCCAGCCTCTGCAGGCGACTCATCGGGTTCGAGTTCTTCCATTCGCGGCGCCCGGCCGGCGGATTGGATCCGCCTGCGACGCCGGCGGAAGTAGAGCCCACCCGCGGGGGAAAGTCAAGCATGACAACATGACAAGTTGACTAGCGGCGTCGGGTCTGCATCCGGCCACCCAGACGCTTGGTCGGCGGCGCGATGGGGACCAGCCCACCGGGGAACTTGTGTGCGTCGGGTGCGGTTGGCAGCGGGCCAGCGGAGCCACGCGACTTGCGTTCATCCGATTCCTGCCGCCGCCGATCGGCCAGTTCACGCTGCGCCACCACATCCGCCGGGAGTGGACCGGCCTTGAAGTCTGGGTACTCCAATTTCGGGATCTCAACGTTGGTGAGCATCTCGATGGCCTGCAGGAGTTGCCCCTGATCGGGGGTCACCAGCGACCAGGCAATGCCGTCGCGCCCGGCGCGGGCGGTGCGGCCGATCCGGTGCACGTAGACCTCCGGGTCTTCCGGAAGGTCGTAGTTGATCACGTGGGAAATGTCGTCCACATCCAGGCCGCGGGCCGCCAGATCGCTGGCCACCAGCACCGAGAGTTTGCCCTCGCGCAACCGAGTCATGGCCCGGTCGCGCTTGTTTTGGGCCATGTCGCCGTGGATGGCCTGAGCATCGATGCCGTGCTTACTCAGGTGAATCTGCACATCATCGACGGTGCGCTTGGTTCGGCAGAACACGATCGTCAGGGCGGGTGATTCGTGGGTGAGCAGGTGGGTGAGGAGGCGGCGCTTGTCCCACCGCTCAACCAAGAGGTACGACTGCGCCACCTGCGAAACGGTGAGGCTCTTGGCGACCGCCACCACCTTCACCGGGTTGTCCATGTAGGAGCGGGCCAGCTTCTCGATCTCGGGCGAGATGGTGGCGGAGACGAAGATGGTCTGTGGACCGTGCTTCATTGCCCCGAGGATCTTGCGGATGTCGTCGCGGAAGCCGATGTCCAGCATCCGGTCGACCTCGTCCAGAATGGCCATCTTGTTGCGGTCGTAGGGGAGCAAGCCCCGATCGTGCATGTCCATCACCCGGCCGGGTGTGCCAACCACAACCTCTGGGCGTCGTTCCAACTTGGGTGCCTGCGACTTGATCGGCTGGCCGCCATAGACCGGCAGGGCGTGCAAGCCGGTGTGGCCGCAGAGATCTCGGATCTCCTTCGACACCTGAATAGCCAGTTCGCGCGTGGGGACTAGGATGAGCGCCGAAAAAGCCTCGCCCGGCTTGATTCGCTGCAGGATGGGTAGCGCAAAGGCCGCAGTCTTGCCCGAGCCGGTCTTGGCTTGGCCGAGGCAATCCTTGCCCGCCAAGGCCGGCGGGATCAGCAGGCTCTGGATGTGGGTAGGGTGCTTGAAGCCCTGGGCCTCAATAGCCGCAAGTAATGCGTCTCCCAGACCCAAGTCCCGGAAAGTCTTCTGCACGTCGAAAATGTCGTGGGCGTGATCTTCCAACTCGGGTGATGGTAGGACAGCCCGGCAGCCGATACAAATAGCCGCAACGCCATGGACTCGGCGAGCAGCATTCACATCGATTTGGCAGCGGTAGACAGCAATGTCGCCGCTGTGACACGCCTGGTCGGCCCGGCGTGCCGGCGGTGCGCCGTGGTGAAGGCCGATGCCTACGGGCTCGGGGCCCGAACAATAGCCCCGGCGCTGGTCCGCGCCGGTGTGGACATGTTGGCGGTGTTTCGCGATACCGAAGCCATCGAACTGGGCGATCTGGGAATCCCGGTGCTAGTGCTGGCGCCGGTGCGGCGCATGGAACGCGCCGGCGAGGTGCACCGGCTCGCTCTGACCGGTCGGCTGCACATGGCCGTGCACGGCCGGACCCACTGCACGGACTTGGCTCGGGCGGCGGGTGAGTGCGGTGTCCAGGTTCCGGTGCATGTTGAAGTCGACAGCGGGATGGGCCGTGGCGGGTGCCTCCCCGAAGAGGCGCAGCAGGTCGTGTCGCAGGTGCTGGCGAGCCGCTCGCTGAGACTGGCCGGCATCTACAGCCACTATTCCGACTCGGGGGCCGATCCGGCGCTCACCGCCGCGCAGACGGCCATCTTTCGCCAGTTTCTGGCGGGGCTGGGCGAACTTCCCGAGGGCGTGGTCTGCCATATTGCCAACTCGCAGGCCATCTGGCGCGGAACGGCGACGCACTTCTCGATGGTTCGATTCGGACTGGCCTGGACAGGATTCGCCAGCGACGGCTATGAGGGCGACTCCAGTGAGGCAGTCCCGCAGTTGTCTGGCGCCGTGTCCTGGCGCAGTCGAGCTGTGGAGGTTCGCACGGTTCGCGCCGGCCAATCGGTCGGCTACGGGGGGCTGTGGCGCTGCGAGCACGACTCGACGCTGGCAATCGTGCCGGTCGGTTATGCCGATGGATATCCGGCGCGCGACCCGTCCGGGGCCAAGCGGACCGTGCGCATACGCCCCGGCGCCGATGCGGACTGGATTGAGGCGCCAATCGTTGGCGCCGTGAGCATGGACCAAATGTCGGTTGATGTCAGCGCGGTGGCGGGGCGCGGCCCGACGCCTGCTCCAGGATGGGAGGTGGAGATTGCCGGCAGCGATCCGCTGGCCAACAACTATCTGCCCATCGTGGCGCGCTGCGGAATGAGCCACGCCTACGAACTGCTCTGCCGCCTCCATCCGCGCATGGCCAGAATCGTGCACCAGGCT
>SYPI01000238.1 GCA_005804005.1 Planctomycetia bacterium | reverse complement strand
TGGTCGCGATCATCGCGGTCCTCATCGGTCTGCTCCTCCCGGCGCTGGCCAAGGCCCAGCGCAACGCCAAGACGGCCAAGGACGCGAACAACGTGTCCCAGATCCACAAGGCGTTCATCACCTTTGCCACCGGCGAAAGCAACGAGAACAAGTTGCCACTGCCGGGCCTGATCAACCGTCGTCGCGCCGTCATTGGCACGACTCAGGTGAACATGCAGGGCCAGGGCGGTGAAGACTTCTACAAGAACAACACCGGCTCGCTGTACTCGGCGTGCGTTGCCCGCAGCCTGTTCAACCCTGACCTGCTGGTTTCCCCGTCTGAGTTGAATCCAAACATTCTGGAGTGCAAGGACTACCGCTACGCCCAGTACAACCCGGCTGCCGACATCTACTGGGACGGCGACTCGGTCACCGGTGCGTCATCCACGCCCGGCGGCCCGCCCCCACCACCGACCGCAACCGACGGCATGTTCGATGCCAACTCGGGTTTCAAGTGCGCCTACACCGGCGTTGACAAGATCAACACTTCCTACGGCCACATGGGCCTCACCGGAGCGCGCAAGAAGCTGTACTGGACTCCGTCGGCCGACTCCACCAAGGCGGTGCTCGGCTCCCGTGGCCCGTACAACGGTTGCCTCACCTGGCCGGTCAGCGGCGCCAGCCCGGTACCGAACTTCAACCAGGACTCGTACAACAAGTCGTACACCCTGGAAATGCACGGTTCACCGAAGGAGTGGGAAGGCAATGTTTGCTATGCCGACAACCACACCGAGTTCACCACCAACTTCTATCCCAATCAGTGCGCCTACACCTGCGGCGATATGCCCGGGCCGCGCAATGACAACATCTTCGCCCCCGACTTCGTCGGCTCCAACTGCGGCGGGTTGGCCGAAGGTGATTCGTGGATTGCTACCTTCTCAGCGATCGGCAACGACAACAGCACGGCGAGCCCGGCTCCCGCACAGGAGAACACTCAGTAAGGCGGCAGTCACCTGACGCCCTTACCAAGGAGTAAACACCAATGAAGCGAAACAACGGATTCACTCTCATCGAGCTGCTGGTCGTGATGTCGATCATCGCCATCCTGATCGGACTGCTCCTCCCGGCGCTGGCTAAGGCCCGCGCCACCGCCAATCAGGTCAAGGATTCGACGCAGGTGCAGCAGGTCCACAAGGCCCTGGTCATCAAGTCGGTTGACCTCAAGGGCGACTTCCCCACCCCCGGCGAGTCCAATCGGGTCGGAATGATTCCCGGCCGCGGTACTCCCAATGAGTTGAAGAACAGCCATCGCTCGCTGATCGCCTCCCTGCTGACCCAGAACCTGTTCACCCCACAGATTCTCGTCAGCCCGGCCGAGTCAAGCGCCAAGGTGGTGGTGGCCTCCAACTACAACTTCAACACCTACAACCCCGCCGCTGACATCTACTGGGATGGCGATCAGGCGGACGCTTCGGCGACAACGGCGACACCAGACCCGGCCAGCGGAACAGCTGGCCCGACCGCGGTCGACCTGGCCGCCAAGTCGTGCACCTCGTACGGAATCTTGGCTCTGATCGGCGACCGCAAGACAAAGCAGTGGAAGAACACCGGCGACTCCAAGTTCGCCATGGTTGCCAACCGCGGCATTGCTTGCACCGCCAACGCGACCGGCGACATCATCCCGGCTAGCTATGCGGCGTCGAAGACCTTGGAGATCCACGGCGGTAAGGCTGAGTGGGAAGGAAACACCTGTTTCAACGACAGCCACGTTTCCTTCGAGCGCACCTTCTTCCCGGTGGACATCAACCCCACTGCGGGAACGGGTTGCACCACAGCCTCCCCGGACAACATCTTCATTCACCAGTGCGGCGATGCGGGGTCCGATGTGTTCATCACGCAGGTCAAGACGGTGACCGGCAGCTTCAACTCCGCCTCCAATACCTTCACTGCCACCCACCAGTACGGATTCGATTGATTCGCTGAAACACGCTTCCCACGCGGGCCGACCTCACGGTCGGCCCGCTTTCTTTTTGGCCCCTACAATCGGCGCGTGCTAACGACACTGCTGCGCTGGGCGGCGCTGGGAGCGGCGACACTTCAGGTGGCCCCACAGGCCGTTCCGGCTGGTCGGCAGGCCGATCACATCGGCATCGTTTCCATCCATGGCGAGGTTGACTCACTGACCGCTGAGTCCGTTTCCCGGCGGGTCGATGAGGCGGTGCGCGATGGCTGCGATGCCATCGTTCTGGAACTGAACACCCCCGGCGGCGATGCCATGGAGACTTTGGCGCTCTGCCAAGAGATCAAGGGGGCCTTTCCGGCGGCCACCGTGGCCTGGGTTCGGCCACACGCCTACTCGGCCGGAGCGATCATTGCACTGGCCTGCCGTGAGATTGTGGTGGCCCCCGGCGGCGCCTTCGGCGACGCGGCACCGATCGCCGCGCTTCCGGGGGTAGGACTGATCCCCCTGCCGCCCACCGAGCGGGCCAAACTGGAGAGCCCGATTCTGGCTGAGGTCATCGACTCGGCGCGAAGGCGACGCTACGACGAGGCGCTGGTCGCTTCATTCATTCGACTTGGTTCGCCACTGTGGCTCATCGAGCGACGCGATGGCAGCGCTCGCGCGGTGGTGGATGCCGAGGAATATCGCCGGGTGTTTGGTGACGACCCGACTCAAGCCGCCACGGTTCTAAGTCCGGAAGTCCTGACCGATCCCGCGGCTGGTCCGCTGCAGCCGCTCATCCAATCGCTCTTCAGTCAGCCTTCCGGCGGTGATTCATCCGGAACTGACTTGCTGCCAGAGGTGCAGGTTCGCCGGACGCGCGCCGCGTTGACGGCAACCGATGCCGCGCAGTGGCGGCTGGTGGGACAGGTGGTTCGGCCAGACGCATTGCTGGTGGTGCACAGCCCCGAGGCGCGAGCCCTCGGTCTGGCGGGGGCCGAGGTCGCCGACGAGCAGGCTCTGCAGGTTTGGTTCGGAGCATCCGATGTGCGTCGCTACGACAGCAACTGGTCTGAGGCAGTGGCCCGATTCCTGATGACCTGGCCGGCACGCATCGTGCTGATCGTGATCATGCTGGTGGCTTTTTTCATCGAGGTGGCCATTCCTGGAACTACCTGGTTCGGAATCACCGCGCTGGTCGCTTTGGGTCTGCTAGTGGGTGCGCCGGCCGTTGCCGGGGCGGCGCAATGGTGGGAAGTGGGCGCGATTCTGCTGGGGCTACTGCTGCTGGCGGCGGAAGTGCTGCTGCTGCCCGGCACCGGGATCGCTGCGGTGCTGGGTGGCCTGCTGCTGCTGGCCGG
>SYPI01000237.1 GCA_005804005.1 Planctomycetia bacterium | reverse complement strand
GCCCCGAGTATCAGGTGATGGGCCCGCTCCACCACATTGATGGAGTCAATCTGCACATAGCCCAACTGTTCCACCAGCCGCTGCACCGCCGGCGGGCTCGACTTCCGCCGCGGCCGCAAAAGGCCTTGCAGGTTCAGCAGAACGCGCCGGGCATCGCGCGCAGAGATGGTTTCGATTGCCGCTTGAGTGGACACCGCCACATCATCCCACGCCGAGAGAGTCGTAGGCTACGGCCGTGCCGACCCGGCGCACTATGGTCTGCCTGCTGCGTTGGATCGCCCGGGGCGGGTGGAAGGAGCGCCTCGGCGGCGTACTCACCGTGGGCGGACTGTTCGGCTTCTACTTGTGGATGCTGCTAGCGGGATCCGGCTTCCCTCCCGGCCCGTGGTTTGCGTTGTTCAGCTCGCCCGGACTGCTGATGGGAACCGTCGCCATCCTCGACCCACCTCATTCTGTGGGCCGAACGGTAAGTTGAATCACCGTTTTCCACACAGTTTGGAGGGCGGGCACGGCTAGCATCGCCTCCCCGTGCGAAGCCTGTCCATTCAGCGAACTTCATTAGTGCTGGTGGGGCTGCTGCTGGCCGATCTGGTGGCCTTGGCGGTACTAAACCTCGAATCGACCGCGCTGCACGAGGGGATCGCCGACGCCGAGTCGGATCGCTACCTCTCCTACCAGTTGGCCGATGAACTCCGGCAGAGTTCCGACGACCTGACCACCATGGTGCGCCTGTACGCGGCCACCGGAGACCCGAAGCACGAGGTCAACTTCCGGCGCATCCTGGCAATCCGCGACGGGCTGGCTCCCCGACCCGACAACTACGGCCGCATCTACTGGGATTTCGTCTCGGCTGGCGTAGTTCCGCCGGGTGGTCCCGGCACCGCCACTTCGCTGGCAGAGCGCATGGCGAGCGCCGGATTCACCCCAGATGAGTTCACCAAGCTGCGCGAAGCCAAGGCCAACTCCGACGCGCTGGTCAACCTGGAAGATGTGGCCATGCACGCCCTGAAGGGCGAGTTTGACGATGGCCGTGGCGGATTCACGCGCGCTGGTGCACCGGATGCAGCGCTGGCCCTCAGCCTAGTGTTCGGCCAGCAGTACCTGACCGAGAAGGGGCGGATCATGGCCCCGATCGACCAGTTCATCGGCATGATCGAGTCGCGCACGGCGATGACGGTTGGCCAGCTGCACTCCCGCGCCGCGCGGCTCGACCGGATCGCCACGCTACTGCTGATCCCAGGGGTGACGCTGGCCGGATTACTGCTTTTCATGATGCGGCGCTGGATCCTCCAGCCACTCATGACGCTCGAGGGCACCGCTCGGCAAATCGGCAAGGGCAATCTCAATGTGCAGGTGCCGGTGGCGCGCGAGGACGAGTTCGGACGGGTCACGCGGGCATTCAATGAGATGGCCGCCAATCTGAAGTCGACCACCGTGAGCAAGAACTACATCGACGGCATGCTGGCCTCCATGCCCAACATGGTGCTGGTGGTCGATGCGGTGCCCGGCCGCCCAGCGAGCGAAGCCATCATCCGCCGCGCCACCCCGGCGGTCCACGCTCTGCTGGGCTGGAAACCGGAGGAACTCGCCGACCAGCCGCTGGGCGGTCTGCTGTGGGAAGCGGCGGCCGCGCACGCCTGGATCGATGCCGTGCACGGCGGCAGCGAGGCGCGCGGGGTCGAAGTTTCCTTGCGCACCAAGGACGGGCGTGAAGTCGGCGTGCTCTTCTCGGCGGCAACCCTAGCCCGCGGCCGACAGGCAGCGGCACAACTAGTGTGTGTGGCGCAGGATCTCACCGAGCGGCGCCGGGCGGAGGCGGCCAAGCTCGAAAACGAACGGCTGGTGCACGACATGTCGGTGGCCCGGAGCATCCAGCAAAGCCTGCTGCCTTCCAGTGCGCCAGAGGTGGCGGGCTACTCGGTCGCCGGATGGAGCCAGCCAGCCGACATGGCTGGCGGCGACTACTACGACTGGATCACGCTGACCGATGGTTGCCTGCTGGTGGCCATCGCCGATGTTGCCGGCCACGGGGTCGGGTCGGCCATGTTGGCCGCCGCCAGCCGCGCCTACTTGCGCTCATGCAGTGAGTCAGCGCGGGGCGAGGCGCTGCAGCAGCTGGCCGGGCGGGTCAACTCGCTGCTGTCGCGCGACATGCCCAGCGACCGCTTCGTGACCGCAGCCATCGCCGTGCTTGACCCGGTGCGGCACGAGTTACGGGTCTATTCCGCGGGTCAGGCGCCGATCTTCTATTGCCGCGCCGCCGATGGCGAGGTGGAATCATGGGACGCCGACGACCTGCCGTGGGGGATGGTCGATCTGGGCAATTCTGACACCGGCCCGCGGGTGTTGAGTTTCGAACCCGGTGATGTGCTGGTCTTCACCACCGATGGCTTCTTCGAGTGGTTCGGCGCCGATGGCGAGGCATTCGGGATCGCGCGCCTTAGTGCGGCGATCCGCGAAAATCGCCAATTGGCTCCAGAGAAGATGATCGACGCCCTGCATCGCGCGGTGAGCGAGTTCGCCCGCACCGACGCCCAGCAGGACGACCTGACCGCGGTGGTGGTGAAACGCGATTTGGCCCCGGTGTCGACCGTCGCTGCAACTATTGGTTAGTGCGCCGCCGGCCGCACGATGACGCGCTCACCGTGACCGAGGGCGGGGCAGCCGCGGGCGAGGGCCACCGCGGCGTCGAGGTCTTGGGCGCGAACAATGAAGAAGCCGGTGAGCACATCCTTGGTCGGGGCGTGCTCTGTTGCCTTCACTTCACCGCCGCCGGCTGCGCCCCGCCCCGTCAGCAGCACCTGCTTTGAGCCGCACGGGGAACCCGACACAAACCTCCCCTTGGCCTGTAGGTCAGCAACCCAGCCCTCATACAGCTTCATCAACTCGGCTTGCCGCTCGGGCGGCATCTTTGCCCAGGCGTTGTCGTCCTCGTACATGAGGATGATGAACTCGGCATCCTGCGCGGCTGGTTCCATGGCCTTCTCCTTCTTGCGACTCATCGGGAAATCGGCCGTCTCATCGGGCTTGCCGTCCTTCATCGACCCCCAATGAGTGGTCACATGATCGGCATCAATGAACTCAAATCTTACCGAGTTCATGTGCATTGCCATCGGGTCGGGCATGTTGGTGACATCGAACATTTCCAGTTGCACTCCATCAGCAGTCACCGCCGTGGCGGCCATGCGCGGCTGATTCCCGACTGCGCAATAGTGAGTGCCCAGCAGGCGCGGGCCATCCATGTGGTACACGGTGATCATCTCGTGGGGCGTGCCGTCCATCAGCGTCTCGGCTACCGCGCTACCCGCACCGACCACTTCGTAGGTGACCGTGGAGTCCGGCGCGCCGTCGCCGTC
>SYPI01000236.1 GCA_005804005.1 Planctomycetia bacterium | reverse complement strand
CGGGATTGAGCGCTACTACAGCGCGGCAGACGCATTGGCGCTCCTCTCACAGTTCGAGACATTCGGCATGGTTGCACTTGAGGCCATGGCCGCCGGGCTGCCGGTGATAGTCAGCGATCAGTGTGGATGTCGGGACGTGGTCCAGAGTCACGGAGGATCGGTCGTCCCTATCGGGGCCTCGGCTGAGGAAGTGAGCTCGGCACTCTGCGCTGCACTCACAGATGATCAGCAACTCCTGGATCGTCTTGCCGCGGCAATGCGAGATCAATGTGATTGGGGTCATGCCGCTGAACTGACGGCCGGCGTCTATCACCAGATCCTGAGTCGACAGCTTTCGTAGGATGCCTGAGTGATCATCTTCACCGGCACTGGCTATAGCGGCACGGGGATGTACTCAAAGCTCTTTTCAACCCACCACGAGTACCGTGTGGAGCGATTGGTCAGGCGCATCCGCGCGCTTCCTGGCGCTGCTGCCCCGCAGCACGACTTGCTGCGTGACCCGGCGTTGCGCCGAGACTTGATGGCCGAGCACCTGCGCGGGGTGGAACTGCGGTCGTTTCGCGATTCGAGCAATCCATATGTCCATCTGGCCGACGCCCTCTGGGCCGCCGACCAGAATTGCAGGATTGTGCTTGGTGTCCGCGATGGCCGCGAATTCGTGCGCACAGCAATCTCTCGGGGCCACCACCTCCCTGATGGCCATCGCCGACCACACACCTTTCGCACTCTGTTCCACACAATCGCGCGGCTCAGTGGGCGGGCACGAGGCAGATTCTCTGGGTTCATGTTCGAGCCGGAAAGGAGCGACCCGTGGCATTCGCAGTGGTCGGCGCTGGGTGCCGTCGGACGGATGGCCTGGCTCTGGCAGTATCGCAACCGGAAAGCGTTGGAGCGCCTGCAGAGTGTTCCCACCGCGAACTGGACCGTTACTCGTCTTGAAGACTTGACCCGCGATCCGAGCCGCACCGAGCTTCAGCGGCTCGAGTCCTTCGTGGGCGTGCCTGCCGAACCCAAGTGGCTCACCGAGCGCCATAATCAGACATCTCAGCACACATTCCCTCATCACTCCGAGTGGTCAGCCGACACCTTGGCGGAGTTTGAGCGGATTGCCGGACCGCTGATGCGGCAGTTCGGCTACTGGGGCGCCCCATCCTGAAAAGTGCGGGCGCGCGCAGCGAAGAGCCAGGGGATCCGGCGCACTAGTCGCACGCGTGACATGATCGAGTCGGCCTTTCGGAACCACTTCCAAGAGTCAGGGCCAAACTTGTCGCGAACCAGCCAGTGGGCGAATCGGCGGTATCGAGTCAGTTCCCGCTGAGTCGCCGGCAGTTGTTCATACTCGCGATCGAAGGCCGCGATCAGCCCACTGGAATCCGCGGCTGCGCCGACGCGACCGGTGACGCGCTCGCTGGAAGTAGTGCCGCGGTCGCCGAACCAGCGCCATTGGTAGTGCCGCCGTGGCACAGCCACAAACCGACCGTTGAAGCTGGCGCCGGAGAGGAAGACATGATCACACCCGGGCAGAGCATCGAAGTCCATGTCGGGCATCAGCGACCTTCTAAACAGGCTGTGGATGGCCGACACCTCACCGCTGACGATTGACCAGAAGTAGCGCGACCAGCGCCCGCCCCAACACTCCGCGAGTCCGCGCACTCGGTCGCGGCCGATGACCGCGCCGGCAGTGTCGATGCGCTCAAAGTACGAGTAACTCCCCACGACGGCTGGGTACCGCCCGAGTAGCTGCAAGTGCTCACTCAGGTAATCAGGGCCGATGCGGTCATGCGCTCCGATCCACGCGAAGAACTCACTCCGCGAACTGCGGCGCAGTTGTGAAAAATTGGCAGCGCCGCCCACATTGATCGGGAGCCTAACGTGAACAAAGCGCCGGTCCGCCGCAGCGAACTCGGCACAGATCTCACTCGTGCCGTCGGTGGAGGCGTTGTCGCCGATCAACACCACAAACTCCTGATGAGACTGCCGCTGAATCGACTGCAGGCACTCCCGGATGTAACGCTCCTCGTTGTAGGCCGGGACACCTAGGACAACCAGTGGGTGGCTGGCCAGCACGCCCGAGGTGGTCATGCCCGCACTCGGCGCAAATAGCCCTCAGGCGCGACAGTCAGGACCAGTTTGCCTTCGATCTGCCGATCGACTTCGAACTCGGGGTGGCTGCGGAGGTACTCACGGACGGCAGTCTTCGGGTTGTCTCCGGGCCCCCAAGGTCGATCAGGAAACATCGACTTGGGCATGTCAGCAATCACCGTGTCAAAGACGATGCAGTAACTGCCCTCGCTCACCAGTGGCGCATAGGCCTCCAGTTCGGCCCGCACATGCTCGTGAGTGTGGTTGCTGTCGAGGCAGACCATGACCCGGTCAGATGGCTCGACCTGCTGGCGCACCTTGGCAATGGTGTCAGCCGCGATGCTCGATCCTTCGATCATTCGAATTCGAGACGCCAGTGGATGAGCCTCGATGGCCACGCGGTTGTGGGCGCGAATGTCGATATCCACCCCCACCACTCGACGGCGACTGGACCTCGGGTCGAGGGTCACGCCCGCCTGCGTGGCATCGCAGAGATCCAGCAGCGCCAGCATCGAGGCGCTCAACACGAGCGAGCCGCCGTGGGCGATGCCAGTCTCAATGATCACATCCGGACGGACGGCCCAAATCAACTCCTGCATCGCCACCATGTCTTGGGGGAACTGAATGATGGGTCGACCGAGCCAATCAAAGTGGTATGAGTAGCGGTGCGCGCATAGGTCGTTGAACAACCGCGACGCCCGCCCCCGCAAGTCGGCATCGGCTGCCATAGCCTCGATCGTCGCCCCTTCAATCATCTGCTGGGTCCTCCTCTGTCACGGGCTGGTTGGCCCATGACGATCGCTCCATCGGGAACATCGCGGGTGACAACGGCGCCCGCCCCCACTACCGCGCGCGCGCCAATCCTCAGGCGCGGCAAGACCACCGCTCCCGCCCCGACCAATGCATCCTCGCCTACTTCAATGCAGCCGCAGAGCACTGCCCCGGGGGCAATGTGTACTCCGGCGGCCAGAACACACTCGTGATCCACCGTCGCACCGGTGTTGACGATTACGCAGTCGCCAACCTTGGCACCGGCTCCCACTACCGCCTGAGCGAGAACATGCGCCCCATCACCGATGCTCGCCGAAGTGGCCACTACCGCAGATGGGTGTACAGCCCGAGGTAGGGGCAGCCCGAGTTCCTGCAGGCGCCGGGCGATGGCTCGCCGATCGGCTCCGCGCGCGCCTCCAATGGCCACGAATCCGGCGCGGCCGGCTGCGCCCGCTCGACCGGCAAGCCACTGGGACAGTTGCGCTTCTCCGATGAGCAGATCCGCTCCGGCGACACAGCAGCGGGCTAGTGGATCGTTGTCAACCACCGCCTCCACGCTTCCGCCGGCGAGAGCGATGACATCCGCCAGAACCATGCCATGACCGGCACTACCCCAGATGATGGCGCGCAGGCCGCTACGCATCTACGCAACCCTCGATCACCCGGCAGACGCGGTCGATGTCCTGGGCACAAATGTCGTGAAAACTCGGCAGGTTGATGGCCCGGCTAGGAATCGACCAGGCGTTGGTATTGGACCGCGCTGGTGTGAACATCGGCAGCCCGGAGAGCGGCCAGAAGAACACACGCGCATCGATGTTGTCCGCGGCAAACGCCGCCTGAAGTCGCTCGCGAGCAACTCCGGTGTGCTGCGCAAACACCACCGTCGGCATCCAAGCCCCGTTCACGCCATCCGGCGGCTCTGGGTTCATTGCCACGCCGGGAAGACGCCCGAGCCGCTGGCGATAGGCATAAAGGACCTCGCGCTTCCTAGCCACCAGTTCCTCGACCCGCTCCAGTTGCGCACAGCCAATCGCTGCCTGGACATTCGACATCTTGTACTTGAATCCGACCATGTCCGGCCAGAACTGCTTGGGCTGGCCTCGCGTCCGGCCATGATTGCTGAGGGCCAGCACCCGCTCGTAGATCGCTGCGTCATTAGTTACCAGCATCCCACCCTCGCCGGTGGTCAGCGTCTTGGTGCCGTGAAATGAGAACGTGCCAAATGCTCCCATCGATCCAGCCCGCCTGCCCTTCCACACAGACCCGATCGCTTCGGCCGCGTCCTCAATCACTGGAATCCCGTGGCGCTCGCCAATCGCCCGCAGCGCGTCCATGTCACACAGGTTTCCATAGAGATGCACGGCGACGATCGCCTTCGTCTTCGTGGTGATCTCCCGCTCGACCCGGATAGGGTCAACGCACCAAGTGTCAGGCAGAATGTCCACGAACACCGGCGTTGCTCCGAGGTGAACAATCGGTGCCACCGAGGCGATCCAGTTAGTGTCGGCCAGAATGACCTCATCGCCTGCGCCGACGCTCAGTCCCGCCAGCCCCAGATGCAGCGCCCCGGTGCAACTCGAAGTGGCAATCGCGTGGCTGACTCCAAGATGCTGCCCAAACATCGCCTCGAATCGGTGAATGGAGTCGTAGCACCGATCGCCCCACTCGTTCGCGACCGCGGCCGCCGCGTACCGCATCTCCCTCTCGGTGATCGACGGCCGGGTGTAGGGAATCCGAGCGTTCATGTCACCGTCAACCCCGGCACTGCGGTCACGAACCGCATTCCGCTCCCCGCTGGCGAGGCATTCTGCTGGCGCACTTCCTCGGCGAGGTTCCACGGCAGAATGAGAAGATAGTCCGGGCGGTTCGTTTCCAGATGGCTCGGCGGCACGATCGGGATGCGGCTGCCGGGCATGAACTTGCCCTGTTTGGCCGGATTGCGGTCGACCACATATCGCACCTCATCCGGGCCGACACCCACAAAGTTCAGCAGCGTATTGCCCTTGGCGGCCGCCCCGTAGGCGGCCACGCTCTTGCCACTGGCGCTGGCCTCGGCCAGGAACCGCTTCAGGTCGTCGCGGATTCGCTCGGCCCGAGCCTGAAAGCCGGAATATGCGCGCCGAGTCTGCAGTCCGGCCCGACTCTCGTTCTGCCGCACTTGATCGACCCCCCCCGCGGTCGGTTGCCGCCCCTCGTCCGCCCGCTGGGCAAACACCCGCAGGCTCCCTCCGTGGGTCGGCAACTCCTGCACATCGAACACCTGCAATCCTGCAGTGGCGAACACTCGCTCCACAGCGCCAAGCGACAGGTACGAGAAGTGCTCGTGGTAGATGGTGTCGAACTGACAACCCTCCAGCAGGCGCAGCAGATGGGGAAACTCAAATGTGGCCACGCCGTCGGGCTTCAACAGGGTGGAGAATCCGGCGGCGAAGTCATTGATGTCGGGCACATGCGCTAGGACATTGTTGGCCACCATGAGATCGGCGCGCTGGCCGCTGGCTGCCAGCTCCCTCGCCAGGGCGCGCCCGAAGAAGCGCTCAATCACCGCAATCCCCAGACTGCGCGCCGCCGCCGCCGTCGATGCGGTTGGCTCGATACCCAGACAGGGAATGCTGGCAGCGCGGAAGTACTGCAGCAGATACCCGTCATTGGCAGCCACCTCGATCACCCGGCTCTGCGGCCCTAAGCTCCAGCGCCCGGTCATCTCTGTGGCGTACCGCCGGGCATGCGCCAACCAACTGCTCGAGAAGCTGCTGAAGTAGGCATAGTCAGCCGCGAACAACTCCTCAGCGTCGGCGAAGTCCTCGGTCTGCACCAGCCAGCACTTCTCGCAGACCAGCACTCGCAGCGGGTAGCGCTTCTCCGCCCTCTCCAGTGCCTCCGCGCTGAGATAGGCATTGGAGGGCGGTGCCATCCCGAGGTCGATCAACGGGAGTTCGAGTTCAGCGGCGCAGTGCCGGCACTTCACGGCTCGAGCGCCTTGAATCCGGTAGTGATCAACGGATGACTTCGATCACGCTCAGACCGCTCATCAATATCCAATGGCCAAGCGATGCTGATGGCCGGGTCAAGGGCATCGAGGCCACCCTCGAACTCCGGCGCGAACGCGGAAGTGTGCAGATAGAGCAACTGGCATCGATCTCGCAATGCCTGATACCCGTGGGCGCAACCGCGCGGGATGATTAGCGACTGGTGGTCGCCCTCCTCCAGCACCTGGCCGTGCCATTGCAGATAGGTGGGAGAGCCTTCTCGCAGATCCACCGCAACATCAAACACCGCGCCGGACAAGCAGGTGACCACCTTGTCCTCAGTGTGTGGCGAGCGCTGAAAGTGCAGTCCGCGAATCGTCCCGCGCCGCAGCGTGGTCGAGAGGTTGATTTGAGCCAATCGCCTGTCTCCTAGCACCGCTTCCAACTCGCTGCCGCAATACAGCCGCTCGAACACCCCGCGCAGGTCAGTGATGGCCCGCCTATTGCAGACCGCCACTCCGGCAATCGGCGTGAGATGCAACTTGATCATGTCGCTCATCGGGCCTGCCCCGCCGCAGCCCCCGCCAGCGAGTAGGCGTGAATCTGCTCCAGCGACACCGCCCGCATGTCGTTCTCACGCTTCCAAGCAGCGTGCCAGTCAATCGTTCGGTTGAGCGCCTCGTCCAGCCGCCACTTGGGCCGCCAGCCGAGTTGCGTGCGCGCCTTAGTGCTGTCCAATTCCAGCAGGTGGGCCTCATGCCGATGGTCGGTCGCCGAGTCGATGCGCCATGACGCTCCCGCTACTCGTTCACACATTCGCTCCACAACCCAACGCACTGGTTGCGCATCCCCGGGTTCGGGTCCGAAGTTCCAAGCGCCAGCCATCGCCGCTTCACCGGCGGCCAGTCGCTGGGCCAAGATCAGGTACCCGCTCAGCGGTTCAAGCACATGCTGCCAAGGGCGAGTCGCGGTTGGGGCCCGGATTGCCAGCGGTTGCCCGCGATCAAGGCAACGCAGGAAGTCTGGGATGAGACGATCCTCAGCCCAATCTCCGCCGCCAATCACATTCCCGGCCCTTGCGGTGGCCACTGCCAGCCCGGCGCGAACACAGAACGCCTCTCGGTACGCGGCCGTCACCAGTTCCGCGCAGGCTTTGCTGCACGAGTACGGGTCTGTTCCCCCCAACCGATCCCCTTCCAGGAACGGGCGACCAGACCCGATGTTTTCATAGCACTTGTCGGTGGTGACATTGACCAGCGCCCGCACGCCGGGGCACTCCAGCGCCGCGGAAAGCACATGGGCTGTGCCCAGCACATTAGTGCCGATTGTCTCGAGCGGATCGCGATACGAACGCCGCACTAGTGGCTGAGCCGCCAGATGGAAGATCACCTCGGGCTTCGCCGCCTGGACGGCCGCCTTGAGCGCCGCTAGATCGCGGATGTCGGCGATGACGCTGCTGGCCAGCGACCCGGCCATCCGACACACCTCGAAGAAACTCGGCGAAGTCGGCGGGGCCAACGAGTAACCGTGAACCTGCGCCCCCATGTCGGTCAACCACAACGCCAGCCACCCGCCCTTGAATCCGGTGTGCCCGGTCAGGAACACCCGTCTGCCCCGCCACCAGCCCGGCGTCATTCCCACACTTTCCACGGCGCGCACCCCGACTGCCACACCTCTTCCAAATGGTTCTTGTCGCGCAGGGTGTCCATCGCCTGCCAGAATCCGGCGTGCTCGAACGCTTCCAGCTGCCCCTGTTTGGCCAACTGGCTCAGCGTGTCCCGCTCCCAGCTGGCCGCATCGCCCTCAATCATGTCGATGCACTTTGGCGAAACCACAAAGAACCCGCCGTTGATCAATCCGCCGTCACCGCGAGGTTTCTCGGTGAACCCGCGCACACTCGCGCCTGCCATCTCCAGCGCTCCGTAACGCCCCGGGGGCCGCACCGCCAGCACCGTGGCCAGCTTGCCATGCTGGCGGTGAAAAGCCAACTCAGCGCTGAGGTCCACATCCGCCAGCCCATCGCCATAGGTGAAGTAGAACTCGGTCTCGCCGCGCAGATGGCTAGCCACACGGCGCAATCGCCCCCCGGTGTTGGAGTGCTCGCCGGTGTCCACCAGCGTTACTCGCCACGGCTCCGACTTGCGCTCGTGCACCTCCATAGTGTTGTTGGCCATGTTGAAGGTCACATCCGACATGTGCAGGAAGTAGTT
>SYPI01000235.1 GCA_005804005.1 Planctomycetia bacterium | reverse complement strand
GCCCTTCACATAGAGGTTGTGGTCGACGGTCTGGACGCCGGTGGTGTAGGTGCCCGCGGCGGTCGGCGCGGAGAGATTTTCGACATTCACGATCCGGCCGACGGAGTAGATGCCAAAGTTGGCCTCGTCGATCTCGTCGTTGATGTAGGCGAAGCGGCGATCATCGGTGAGCCAAACCTGATGGCAGTAGGCGGCCTGCGAGTAGGTGAAGCGCGACAAGTTCTGCAGCGCTGCCTTGTTGGTGACATCGATGATGTCCATGCCGGTGTCGGTATGACCACCATTCAGCCCGCCACAGGCAAAGAAGATCTCGCGTCCGGCGTATGGGCCAGTGGTGTACGAGTAGACAACGCCGTCGTGCACATAGCGATCCGACCAAGCCCCGACATAGACCGGCGCGGCGGGATTGGGGGCCAGGTTGTAGATGCGAATGCCGCTGGATGAACCACCCATCCGGTAGAGGAAACCGGTCTGAGTGTTGATGATCATGGTGTGGGTCGACAGAACTCCACCGGTCACAACGCTGGGCAGTTCGGTAACTGTCCCGGCGTCGATGTTGGCCAAGTCAAACACCTGAATGCCGCCGCCGCCCTCACTGACTGCGTAGCACCAGTGCTGATATGTCTTCACATTGCGCCAGAGGCTGGACGGCCCCGCGATGAACCGAACCATGGTCGACTGCGCCGGGTTGGTTACCTCAACCCAGGCGGTGCCTTCGCTCAGTCCGATGATGGCGTACTCGCGACCCGACGGCGAAACATAGCCCCAGCAATCACTGGCGCTGGTGTTGGTGACCAGGGCGTTGTTGAAGGCGGTGATCGGAAACCATGACTGCAAGAGCACCCCGTCTGAAGCGAAGGTGCCAGCCAGACCGCCATCACCCAGATGCCAGATGGGTGCGTCGATCGGCGGCTCCCAGTCACGCGCCTTGGGATCGTCCTCGTGGGCCACGGCGAGGGAGGCGACAAGCAGCAAGGCGGTCAGGCAGGCGGCTAGAACTGGTCTCATCGATTTGGTCCAAGAGGGAGTCAACCGTCGAATATGCAGAATGTAGCCCACCCGCACCGCTCTGGAAGTCATTTAGACGCGGAACTCGTCTCCCGAACAGGTGCCCAATCGGGCGCCCGGCACAGTTCGGGCGCTGGCCCGGGACCGCAAAGTGTGCGGAGAAACGCCGCCATATCGGCGATTTCCCCCTCCTTCAGGTGAAGCGGGTTCAGTCGGGGATCGGCGTGTTGCTCCTCGGTGACTCCTGGCATCTCTGAGTAGAAGTGAATCACCGCTTCAAGCGTGGCAAATCGCCCATCGTGCATGTAGGGCGCGGTGCGCGCCGCCTGGCGCAGCGAGGGAGTGCGCATCTGCCCAAAGAGTTCCGGGTCTTCCGTGAGCGTTTCGGCCAGCGCCGAGCGCTCACCTTGTGGATCGTCGCTGTGTTCACCACCAGAACGGAAGACATCACGCTTGAGTGCTCGCACACCCTCCAGACGACCCGGGTCACCGGGGGTACCGGGTGGATCTGGCAAACCCAGCCGGGCAAAGTCGCCGTCGGTCATCAACGGACCGGGATGGCACCGCCAACAGCCGCGCGGACCGATGAAGCGCATCAGACCCCGCTGAGCACTAGCCGGATAGTCGGCCATCGCCGCGGCATCGCCCCGCCCGATGGCCGCGGCGAACTCATCGAATGGGGCCGGGCCATCGACCAGACGGCGCTCGTAGGCGGCTATGCACTTCCCGACCCGCGCGAACGCTCGGTCGACCTGCGCGGCGTCGGGCACCTCGGGCAGCGCACCGAAGATCGCTTCAAAGCGGCGGCGGTACTCCGGCTCATCCAGTATCCGTGCCACCACAGCATTGCGATTGGAAGCCATTTCCAGCGGCGACTCGAATGGACCGAGTGCCTGAGCCCAGAGCGAATCGATGCGGCCGTCCCAGAAGAACCAGCGCTGGTGGGCGGCGCTGATGATGGTTGGCGCATTGCGTCGCCCGACACCGGCGCCGATGGCTACCGGCTTTCCGTCAGTGAAGCCCTGCGCCGGATCGTGGCAAGTGGAGCACGACACGGCACCCGACGCAGAGAAGCCGGGGTCAAAGAAAATGGCCTGCCCCAACTCCGAAGCGCGCGGGTCGTCGGCCACGGCGTTGGTGGAGTCCGGCACCAGCGACGCCAACTGGCCCATGGAAAGGATGACCCGGCGGTCGCCTTCGCTGAACACGGGCAAGTCGTCCGCGGTTGGCACCGGCGCGGCGGCCACCACGGCGGCGAACAGCGCGCTCAGCGCCAGCCGACTGGTGCGCCGGGCAATCAATGGCGCGCCCCCAGCACCGCTTCCACTTGGGCGCGCTCGCAGCGGCCCGCCACACACAAGTCGACCGACAGCACCCAGAGGCCATCCATGTGCCAGAGCAGGCCAGCGGCTCGCCAGACGCCATCGGGGCCGCGCTCAGTCCGCGCCTTGACATTCATTCCGTGCCCGTGATGCGGCATGGTTGCATCTATCAGTAGCACGGCATCGTCAGGAATCGGTGAGCCATCACTCATTGTCAGCGTGATCTCCACCTCAAACGGTTCGCCGCGCTCAATGGCCGCGGGGGTCCGGAGGTGCACCTTGAATCCGTCATCAGCGGAGTGGACTTCGACACCGTCGAGCAGTGCGGCCGTTTCGACCGGAGCGCACGCTAAAGCGACGACATCCGCCCCCGCCGCCCCGGCGCCGACCGAATCCGCCGCCTCGCGCGGCCGCAGCCGAGCCTTCGAAAGGGTGAAACTGGCATCCCATTCCCCGGAGGTTTTCAGCCGCTGCAATCGATGGTTGCCCTGATCAAGGACATAGAGATCGTCCCCCAAGACGGCGCAATCAGTGGGGGCGAAGAACTCGCCGTCACCGCCGCCGGTGCGGCCGATCCACCGCCGCGGCGACTGGGTGCAGATGACCTCCAACCGATCACCACGCGGGTCACTCAAGATCAGTCCCTCTGGTGACATTCCAGCGATGCCAGTGGCGTGGGTCCCGTCCCTGAGCGTGAGCGGTGACGCGCCGTTGCTGAATTGGACACACTTCCCTAGTCCATCCACCACCGCCGCCGTTGACTCGCCGGGGGCACTGGCATCCGATAGGCAGCACAACGCCGTGGGGTGCAATGCCGTAGATCGCTCCCGCTGGACCAGACCAAGCGCGGCATCCAGCCAAAGCAGTTGCGAAGTGTTGGTCAGGGCGACGAACCCGTTCTTGGTCGATGCCAGATCGATGATCTCGTCCTCCTTTGCAAGCCCCAGCGACTCCGCCGATGCCGTTCGCACCAACCGCGCCATGAATGGATCAAACTTCACTTCGCCAACGCCCGCCGACTCCAGCCGCCAAAGGGCCAATCGGGCGTTGGCGGAGTCCGCCACGAGGATGTCTGTCCCGCGCAGCGCCATCGCCTCGATTCGCCCAAAGCGATCCCCACCTGTTCCCGGTGAACCGAAGGTCGTGACATGCACCGGCAATGCGCCGCGCAAGTCGAAGACCACCACCGCCTCGGCCTCCGGTTCCCACGCCGCCAGCAACACGCCACCAACTGCCAGCCCGCGGCCGAAGTGACTACTCACGCCCTCCTTCACCGGAAGTGGTGGAATCATCTGGCCGCTTGGCTCGCGCAGCCGGAACAGTTGCACGCGACGCTCGAACGGTTCGCTCACTGCCACCAGATCTCCGCGGATGGCCAGCGCTTCGGGATAGTGAATCGCACCGACTCCCTCCCGCGGCGATACCGAGTGGATGCCGATCGCCCGCCCGCACTGGCCATCACGGCTGTAGCGCGCCAACCGGTGATTCATCCGGTCGGCCACCAGCAGCCCTTCGCTGGTGAGGGCGATGCCGCTGGGCAGGCACATCTGGCCAGCGAATGGCCCGCGCTCACCGTAGCAGAGGTCGACCACCGGACCACGCTCTGCGAGGTGGAGCAGAATCACCCGGTGATTGCCGGTGTCGGCAATCGCCCAAGCGCCCGCCCCCAGCGAAGTAACCGCCCCGGGCCGCCGTAGTTCCTTGCCGTCGGCCGAACTGAGCGTGCCCAGCAGCAAACCAGATGACTGAAAGAAACTGACCGCGCCGTTCCTAGCCAGAGCCACCGCCAGCACACCATCATCGCTCAGTGCCAAGGCGCAGCCGCTGCGCAGCAACTCCGAGTCGAGCAGTGAGACGCTGCGCACCTCGAGAGCGGCGGTGCGCCGTTCCAGCCGACCCAATGACGCTGAGGCCAAGGCGATCTGGCCGTCGGGCCCGACCGCCACCGCATCAACTGATGCCGCCTCCCAACCCGCGCCCAGATCGATCCGCTGCGGTGCCACTAGGGCACTCCCCCGACGCTCGGCATCGGGCAGTTCAAGCAAGCCCCCTTCCCCAGCGGCAATCAGCAGTGTTCCATCGGACTTCCATGCCAGACCCAGCGGTTGCGGCACCGGCACAATCCCCAGCGGCTCGGCGCCTTGGGCGCCCAAGATGCGCTTCAGCAGTGCCGCCGAACGCCCCGCCGCATCCTGCGGCTGCGCGTCCTGGATCAGGAGGCTCAGTAGCGCCAGCGCAGCAAGGGATGCGATCGCAGCCATGGCGCGTCCACGATAGGCGCGCCGCGCCACGGGTGGCGTATGTTGCGCCCCGTGGGCGCCACAAACAGCCTGATGCTCGCCGCCACGGCGTCTCTGCCGCCGGGCTGGCAAGTGGGCTGCGTTCCCTTCGTGTTGCTGCTTCTGGCGATTTCACTCCTGCCGCTGATTCGATTTACACGGCATTGGTGGGAATCCAACTGGAGCAAGCTGGTGGTCTCGCTGATGGCTGGCGGCGCAACCATGCTCTGGCTGGCGATGGCCGATACAACGGCGGCGGCTGGCGCGGCGATGCTGCACTCGTTACACGAGTATCTGCCATTCATCGTGCTGCTCACTTCGCTGTACGCCATCAGCGGTGGCATAGCGCTGCGCTGCCAGTTTCAGCCCACGCCGCGGGTGAACGCGGCAATCATGCTCATCGGCGCAGCCCTGGCCAGCGTGATCGGCACCACCGGCGCTGCCATGCTGCTGATCCGCCCGTTGCTGCAGGTGAACGCCAAGCGCACGAGGGTGGCACACACCGTTGTCTTCTTCACATTTCTGGTCGCCAACATCGGCGGCCTGCTGCTGCCAGTGGGCGATCCGCCGCTCTTTCTCGGCTACCTGCGCGGAGTGCCGTTCTTCTGGACGCTCGCCATGTGGCCACAGTGGGCCCTCGCCGCCGGCGGCGTGCTGACCATCTATCTGCTTGTTGACAGCTTCCTCTGGCGATGCGAACCGGAGGCCGCGCGCCGCGGCGAAGGTGCCAGCCAGCGCCGGCTCCACCTGCAGGGTTCGGTGAACTTCCTCTGGCTGGCTGGCGTGCTGGCCAGCGTGGTCGTGTTGGTCCCGGGAAGCAAGATGGGTGGAGTGCTTGTCCCGGAGTGGGCCCGCGAGGTGGCGATGGCTGGCTTCACGATTGCCAGCCTGTGCACCACGCCTGCCGGAGTGCGACAACAACATCACTTCTCATGGGGGCCAATGCTCGAGGTCGCCGCGCTCTTCGCCGGGATCTTTCTGGCCATGCAGGTGCCACTATTGGCCCTCCGCCTGCACGGAGCGGAATTGGGCATCAGTTCGCCGGCCCACTTCTTCTGGGTTTCAGGGGCGCTTTCGAGCGTGCTCGACAACGCCCCGACCTACCTGACATTCCTGGAGACGGCTCAGGCCGTGACCCGGGAGGATGCCGCCGGTGGCGCAGTCACCGCGCTGACTGGCGGCGCAGTGGTGCGCACCGACCTGCTCACCGCCATC
>SYPI01000234.1 GCA_005804005.1 Planctomycetia bacterium | reverse complement strand
TACCGCGGTACCCATCATCGGCGCCATTGCGCCCAGTCTGGGTATCCCGGTGGAGAAGGCAGTGATCGGCACGGCGCTGGGCGCCAGCTTGGCTTTCATCATGCCGGTGGGCACGCCCCCCAATGCGCTGGTCTACGCCACTGGACGGGTGGCTTCGCGCGACATGATCCGCACCGGCGTTGCCCTCGACATCGCCAGCATGGTGATCGTCACGCTGATCTGCTGGCTGCTGGTGTAAGCGCGTCTACCCGCGGGTGCGCGGGGCGCGGAAACTGGCCCGCTTTGGAGACTTGGGAATGGTCCCCGAGGGAACCGGCCGATGGCCCTCCACTTGGACCGCGTAGCGAAAGATCTCGAAGTTCGTGGATTCCAAGAAGGCATCGAAGCGATCCTGAATCTCCACCAGCGAATCATGGATAGCGCAAGGGTGCCCCGCGCCGCAGACTCCGCCGCCGAACGGGCAGGCATTGGAATCATCGGCGCGCTGGAACAGTTGATAAACCTCGCGCAGACGAATCTGCTTGGGGGGCCGGGCCAGCGCGTAACCGCCGCCGGGCCCACGCGAGCCCACCACCAGCCCGGCCTGCGAAAGGGTGGTCAGGATCTTGGCGACAAACGGCCGCTGGAGCCCGCGCGCCTCGGCGATGTCGTCGGCTGTCAAACGCGTCTTGCCGCCGTCGTACACCTCGGCTAGTCGGCTTACGGCGGCGATCGCGGTTTCGGTTTGCTTTCCGTACATGGCTGGTTCGAAACCCTAACGACCTGGTCCGAAATCCGCCGG
This sequence comes from Planctomycetia bacterium, assembly GCA_005804005.1. Lineage (GTDB taxonomy): Bacteria > Planctomycetota > Phycisphaerae > Phycisphaerales > SM1A02 > SYPI01. The sequence goes on along the minus strand of SYPI01000234.1, from coordinate 2,379 downwards.
TAGATTTGGAACTTTCTGTCCGAAAATCAGTTTGCTGGCGGGCGGTAGCCTCGGGCCATGGCGATTCCCCAGACCAACCCCGCTAGTCCGCCTCTGGCCGGCATCGTGGTGGTGGACCTGACCCGGGTTCTGGCTGGCCCGTTCTGTACCCGAGTTCTGGCGCAGCTCGGGGCGCGGGTGATCAAGGTGGAGATGCCCCAGACCGGCGATGACGCCCGGGCATTCGGCCCGTTCGTCAACGGCAAGAGCCTGTATTTCGCCAGCGTCAACGCTGGCAAGGAGAGCATCGCGCTGGACCTGAAGTCGCCGAGCGACCGAGAGATGTTCGAGGGGCTTTTGGCGCTGGCCGATGTGCTCGTTGAGAACTACCGCCCCGGCACAATGGAGCGGTTGGGCTACGGCTGGGACGCCCTGCACGCGCGCCATCCCAAACTGGTGATGGCTTCGGTCAGCGGGTTCGGCCAGACTGGGCCGTTGGCGCCGCGCGCTGCGTACGACCTGGTGGTGCAGGCCATGGGGGGCATCATCAGCGTGACTGGCACCGAGGACGGCCCACCGGTGCGCGTGGGCGTTTCCATCGGCGACCTGGTCGCTGGGCTCTACACCGCGCTGGGGATTCTCTCGGCGCTGATGATGCGCGGGCGCGACGGCGTTGGTCGGCGAGTGGACATTGCCATGCTCGATTGCCAAGTGGCAATCCTTGAGGCGGCCCTGACCACGCACCTGACCGGCGGCGGTACGCCACGACGGATCGGCTCACGGCATCCGTCCATCGCGCCGTTCCAGATCTTCCGAACCAAGGATGCTCCACTGGTGATCTGCGCTGGCAACGACGCGCTGTTTCGGCGGCTGTGTGCCGCGCTGGGTGATCCGGCGATGGCCGGCCGCACCGAGTACGCCAGCAATGAACTGCGCATGGCCAATGTTTCCGCGCTCGAGGCCGACATCGAGAAGACGCTGTCCAACCTCAGCGCCGCGCAGTGGTTGGCCGCCTTCGAAGCCGCCGATGTTCCCGCAGCGCCGGTACTAGGCATTGCCGAGGTCGCCCGGCACGAGCAGGTTCTCTCTCGCGAGATGGTGCAGTGCGTAAGAGACCCGGTCATCGGCGACCTGCACCTAGCTGGCAATCCGGTGAAGATTGGTGGCCTTGAAAGCGCCGCTCCCACGCCACCGCCGGAACTCGACGCCGATCGCGAGCGGATCCTCGCCATGACCCGGTCGAAGGGCACGCCGGGGAGTTAGGATCGCGCCGTGACCAGCGGAGGCTCACTTGTTGCCGGGCGCTGGACAACCGATGGCACCACATTCCACGCCGTGGCGCTCTCTACCGGGCGATTGCTGCCCCGGGAGTTTCGCGCCGCGACGAGTGCCGACACCGCTGCGGCCTGCGCCGCAGCGGCCGCCGCATTCGAAGACTTCTCAGTGCGCTCCGGAGCTGAGCGTGGCCAACTTCTCAGCGCGATCGCCGCCGAAGTCGGCGCGCTAGGTGACGAGTTGATTGGGCTGGTCGCGCGGGAGACTGGCCTGGCCGAAGACCGGCTGAGGTCCGAGCGCGACCGCACCGTGATGCAACTCTGTCTGGCTGGCGAGTTGGTCCGGGAAGGCAGTTGGGTTGAAGCGATCATCGACCATGGTGATGCGCTGCGCACCCCAACGCCCAAGCCAGACCTGCGTCGCATGCTGCGCCCTCTCGGGCCGGTAGCGGTGTTTGGGGCCAGCAACTTCCCGCTGGCCTACAGCGTGGCCGGTGGCGACACCGCATCGGCGCTGGCCGCTGGCTGCCCAGTAGTGGTGAAGGGTCACGCGGCGCACCCGGGCACCGGAGAGATGGTCGCCGCGGCGGTGGCACAGGCGGTGCAGAAGTGCGGCCTCCCGGCCGGGACATTCTCCTTCCTGCAGTCCGGCGGCCCGACCGACCAGCAGATCGGCGCGACGCTGGTGCAGAATCCGCACATTCGCGCCGTCGGCTTCACTGGGTCCGTCCCGGGTGGCAACGCCCTCGAGGCCCTGGCCCGCAATCGCGGCGAACCGATCCCGGTGTTCGCTGAAATGGGCAGCGTGAATCCGGTTTTCATCCTGCCCCACGCGCTGGAGAGCAGGGGCGGCCCAATCGCCGCTCGGTTGGCAGCCAGCGTGACCGCTTCATCGGGGCAGATGTGCACCTGCCCGGGGCTGATCTTCGTCACCGCTGGCGAGAGCGCCGAGCAGTTCATTGCCGAGTGCGCCAGGCTCATAGGTGCCGCCGGGCCGCAGAGCATGCTCAGCCCGCGCACCCGCGACAACTTTCTGCGGCGCACTCGGGAACTGGGTGACTGTGAGGGCGTGCAGGCGGTGGTCGGTGCGGCGGCTACCGGGCCCGGGCGCGGGTCCGACAGTTCT
>SYPI01000036.1 GCA_005804005.1 Planctomycetia bacterium | reverse complement strand
TTGAGCCGTGGGGCCCGTACACCGGCTCCAGCCAGCCTTCGATGCTCGGCGGCGCAGAGAACACCCCTTCATTCCGGGCCATCGACCCCAAGGGTGGCCAGTCGTGAGCGAGCGGATGCTGGAGTTCCGCGATGCTCTGCGCGAAGCCATGAGCGAAGAAATGCGCCGCGACCAGCGCGTCTACCTGTTGGGTGAAGAGGTGGCCCAATACAACGGCGCGTACAAGGTGAGCCGTGGCATGCTGGACGAGTTCGGTGCCCGACGCATCATCGACACGCCGATCAGCGAATCCGGTTTCGCCGGGATGGCAATCGGCTCGGCCATGCTGGGCCTGCGCCCGATCGTCGAGTTCATGTCTTGGTCGTTCAGTCTGGTGGCCGCCGACCCGATCCTGAACAACGCCGCCAAGATGCTCTACATGTCCGGCGGACAGTTCGGTTGTCCGATTGTGTTCCGCGGCAACGACGGCGCCGGCGGGCAACTCGGCTCGACGCACTCCTGGTGTGTGGAGGGTCTGTTCAGCAATGTGCCGGGATTGAAAATGGCGATACCCAGCGATCCGCACGATGCCAAGGGATTGCTCAAGACTGCCATTCGGGATGACGACCCGGTCTTCTTTCTAGAGAGCGAACGGATGCTGGGCATGAAGGGCCCGGTCCCTGAGGCGGAGTACCTGATTCCGTTTGGTCAAGCCGTCCTGCGCCGCCGTGGAACTGATTGCACCATTGCCACCTGGGGGCGACCGGTGCACTTCGCCATGGAGGCCGCGGAGGGGTTGGCCCGCGAGGGTATCTCCTGCGAGGTGATTGATCTGCGCACCATTCGCCCAATGGACATCGAGACGGTGGTGCGCAGCGTGAAGGCGACTGGTACTTGCGTGGTGGTTGACCAGTCGTGGAGTTTCGGGAGCCCGGGCTCGGAGTTGGCCGCGCAGATTCACGCCCGCTGCTTCGATGACCTGGACAACCATGTGGTGCGGGTGCACACCGCAGATGTGCCCACGCCCTACGCCGCGAGTCTGGAGGCGGAGTATCTTCCGAATGCTCGGCGCATCTGCGAAGCGGTCCGGGCCGCGACCTACAACGCTTGATGGAGCACAACTAAGGTGTCGATCACGCTGACCATGCCCCGCCTTTCGGACACTATGGAGGCGGGGACGATCGTGCGCTGGAATGCCAAGGAAGGGGACCGGGTGGCCAGCGGTTCGGCACTGGCCGACATCGAGACCGATAAGGCCACCATGGAGATGCAGGTCTACGACGATGGGGTGCTGGCGCGGATTCTGGTGCCGGTGGGCCAGCAGGTTGCCATCGGGACTCCGATCGCGCTGATTGCCGAGGCGGGGGAAGATCCGGCGGCGGTGCGAACTGCAGGCGGTGCATCGCCGACGGTCATCGCCCCGGCGCCGCCGGCCTTGTCCGCCGATGCCGAGCCAAGCGGTGCCGAGGGTGGCGGGCGCGCCTCACCGATGGCTCGCCGCCTAGCCGAGGAGCACCATGTCGACCTGTCGCGGGTTCGCGGCACTGGTCCGGGTGGGCGGATCATCAAGCGCGATGTGCTGGCCGCAGCGGGGGTGGGCGACGAAGTGACGCCGACCGCCGCGGCGGAGCCAGCGCCGATGTCAGCCGCTCGACCAGTTTCCGCCGTGCCAGCGACTGCCGGAGCAATCGTGCCCATTCAGCCAGTGCCCATGACCGCTCCGGTGGCCACCGGGCGCGAAGTGGCGCTTAGTTCGATGCGGCAGACGATCGCCCGACGCCTAGTGGAGAGCACCACCAGCATTCCTCACTATCAGGTGAGCATGCGCTTCTCCATGGATGCGCTATTGGAACTGCGCGGCATGCTGAACGGGCAGCTGGAAGTGCAGGCGGTCAAGCTGAGCGTCAACGACTTCATCGTTCGGGCCTGCGCCATCGCCATGCAGGCTCACCCGTTCTTCAACGCTTCATGGGCTGGCGACCGCATTGTCATTCACGGGGCGGTGAACATTGGCGTGGCGGTGTCGCTGCCGGCCGATCGTGGCGGCGGATTGGTAGTCGCCACCATTCGCAACGCCGACCAGAAGGGGCTGCGGCAGATCAGCATCGAGACCCGCGCGCTGGCCGAGAAGGCCCGCAGCCGGGGGTTGTCGATCGAGGAAATGTCCGACGCCACATTCACCATGAGCAATCTGGGGATGTTCGGCGTGGACAACTTCACGGCCATCATCAATCCGCCCAACAGCGCCATCCTGGCCTGCGGCGGGGCGATCGAGCAGCCAGTGGTGCGCAATCACCAGCTGGTGGTCGGGCATGAAATGACCGCCACGCTGAGTCTGGATCACCGGGTCATCGACGGGGCCATGGCGGCCGAGTTCCTGCAGACGGTGCAGCACAACATCGAAAACCCGGCCACTCTGCTGGTGTGAGTTAGTCAGACTGTTGGCGCGGCAACGACTGCCGCGACGGCCACCGCCGTCTGGGGCTGCGACTGGCGTCCGCACTCCGGGCACGGGGTGCCCGGCGGGGTGGAGCACAGGTCGTAGTTGCACTGCGGGCAGGCCGTTTCGCGGAATCCCACGATGGCCAGCAGCCCGCAGCGCGGGCAGGGCGATTCACCCAGCGCGGCGACGAACGGTTTCTCGCATCGTGGGCAGTACAGCCGCGCCGCGCGGATCGCCCCAGCCTCGCGGTGGCGTTCGGTGCGGCCGATGATGAATAGCACCACCGCCGCCAGCAGTGCGCAACCATCCACAATCGTGGCCGCCGCCGCAGTTCGTTCCAGCCAGTGCGAACTGCCCGACTCGAGCGCGAAAACCCAGGAGATTGTGGCGGCTAGTGTGGCACCCACGGCCACCGCGCGCAGCCACTGCGCCGGTCGCTCCAGCCGAGCCGCGCTTATGAGCAGCCACACCCCACCGGCGGTGGCCAGCCCGCAGGCCAGCAATGCCCCACGGGTCCAATCGTCCCGCGGCCAGTCACCGCCGTGGTGGGCCAGATTGTTTGCGGTGGAGAGGACTAGCGCGGCGAGGGCGCTGGCCAGAGTGAAGTGGCCCAGCCAGCGCGCCGCGGTGGGTAACCCGGCCGCGTAGCCCACGACTCCGGCGCTGGCCAGCAAGGAGAACCCCAGCATGAGTCCCCACTCGAGAATCAGCCTTTCAGCCAGCGGCGTAGGTTGAGCAGCAGCTCCGATGACCCCCAGCAGGGTGGCTACGGAAACTCCGCCGATCAGTGTCCACTCCGACCGGCGCATGCTGGTGTCCGGGCTATCGAGCCGCCGCAGCGCCGGGGCAACAACCAGCAGCGAGCCGCCGAGTATCAGGACTGCCGAAACGACTCGCTCGCCGATGAAGGACGGACCCCAGATGGCGGCTTCGAGGCCCGCAGTGGCGATGGCTAGGTAGCAGCACCATGTCGCGCCGACTACCCGGAAGGGTTGTCCGGAGGTTCCCGGCATTCCCGGCAGAGTCAGTGCCGCGGCGAAGGCCAGCACCATGCTGCCCCCGAGGGCTTTGCCGCTACTCATGCCCGGCGCCAGCACCATCAACACGGCCATGGCGGCTGCCACGGCCAGCGCCACCAACAGGACCCTCAGCGTGATTGCTCGGGCGGACACCCCGGGGATCTTACAGACGCACCCAGCGCGACCAGTTTCCGCTTGCGGATGCCCTCATTGCCCAGCTGGCCACAGGCGGCCATCGCCGTGCGCCCCTTGGTCATGCGCCGCTTGGTGAACTGTCCATTGGCCACGGCGCGGGCGATGAAGGCATTGATTTCGTCTTCGGTCGGGGCGCGCCACGGCGAGTTGCGGCGCGGGTTGTAGGGGATCACATTGAGCGAGCAACGGATGCCGCGCAACCAGGCGCAGGCTTCGTCACAGTGCTCGGGCAGATTGTTCACTCCCGGAATCAGCACATACTCGACGCAGATCGCCGCGGTGCGGCGCATGGGGAAGTCCTGCAGCGCTTGGCGCAGCGCCGCCATGTTGTCGGCGCGGTTGACCGGCATGATCTGCGAGCGAATGCCATCGTTGGGGGCGTTCAGGCTCAGGGCCAGCCCCAGGCGCCGAAAGCCCGGCTTCTGGATGAACTCGCCGATGCGGGCGATGCCAGCGACTCGCCCGACCGTGCTGATGGCGACGCGACTGCTGGCGATGGCACAGCCGTTGGAATCGCACATGACTTCGACCGCCTGCAGTACGGCATCGAGATTGTCGGTCGGTTCCCCCATTCCCATGAAGACGATGTTGGATATGTCGATGCTGGCGGCACCCGGGCCCAGACCGAAACGGGCCACCCAAAGTTGCTGGACGATTTCCGCAGGGCTCAGGTTGCGCATCAGGCCCATCTGGGCCGTCTCGCAGAAGGTGCAGCCCATGGCGCAGCCGACCTGACTGCTCAC
>SYPI01000233.1 GCA_005804005.1 Planctomycetia bacterium | reverse complement strand
TTGGCAGACGGCGGGCAACCCCGTCGAAACCGGCGTTCCGGCCCCGGCGGCCGCCCCCCAGCAGTAACCGCTACTCGAGCGCTGCCGCGCCCGAAACGATCTCGGTGAGTTCGGTGGTGATGCGGGTCTGACGGGCGCGGTTGTACTGACGACGCAGCGTGCGACCGAGTTGGCCAGCGTTGTCGGTGGCCGCCTTCATGGCCACCATGCGCATCACATTCTCGCTGACCAGAGCATCCATAAATGCCTGGAACAGCGACGCTCGGGCGTTGCGCGGCAGCAAGTCGGCCAGAATTGAGGCGGCATCCGGGCTGAACTCCAGCAGGCCCTCACTGCCGGTGGCTCCTTCGGCCGTGGGCGGCGCCATCGGCAGAAGTTGCATGACCTCTGGGGCCTGACGGCTAGCGGAAATGAAGCGCATTGAGACCACCTTCACCGCGTCCACTTCCCCAGCAGCGAACATGGCGATGTAGCGATCCGCGATGGCGCGGACTGCCTCGAAGGAGGGCTTGTCACCGATGGAGTGTCGTTCGGCCACGGCGACTTTCTGGAACTTGAAGTAGGCCACGGCCTTCTTACCCGCCGTCTCCACGACCACTTCCTTGCCACCGGCGTTGGTGGCGCGGATTGCCGCCCCCGAAGTGCGCAGCACGGTGCCGTTGTAGGCGCCGCAAAGACCGCGGTCGGAAGAGATCACCAGATAGAGCTCGCGGCGCTTGGCGCTAGCGCGCGGCTTCAGCAGCGGATGCTCCACATCCCCCGCGGCAGCGGAAACAGCGGCGCACAACTCCCGAATCTTCTTGGTGTACGGCTGGGTCGCCCGAGCCCGCGCCTGCGAAGCGGTGAACTTCGCCGTGGCGATCATCTGCATCGTCTTGGTGATGCGCTGGATGGTCCGGACGGCGACGCTGCGCTTCTTGATTTCTCTGACTTGTGCCATGATGCGGGCGGACAGTCTAGGCAGATAGCTCCATGCCGTCTACGCCCAGTTCGATGCCCGCGGGCAGTTTGGCGACCACCTCCCGGTGCAGAACCTCGTGGCCCATGTGCACTAGCACGGTACGGCGGGCGCCGATGCTTCGGGCCAGTTCCACGGCCTGCCCCAGCGTCAGGTGCGTCTGGTGGCTGCGCTCCCGGAGCATGTCCAGAATCAGGGTGTCGACCCCAGCCAGCGCCGCCAGCGACTGCGGCGGGATCGCGGAGCAATCGGTGCAGTACCCCAGCGGCAACGGACCGCCGGATTCCGGCGCTTCCAGCCGGAACCCGAGGATCTCCTGCCGCCCGTGCAGCAGCGGCAGCGGCAGCACCCGCAACCCGTGGATCCAAAACTCCTGCAGCGGCGCGATTGGGCGAGTGACAATCCGGGCCACGAATGAATCATTCTGGTTCTGATCGGAATGGAAGCTGTGCCGGAAGACCCGCCGAATGTCCTGAAGCGTTGGCTCGTCGGCGTAGAGGTCGAGTGCGGTGCCCATCAGCGCGTTGTAGCGGCGCACTTCATCCAGGCCGAACGCATGGTCAACATGACTGTGAGTCAGCAGGATTCCGTCGCAACGGTTCAGCCCGGCGCGCAGGGCCTGTTCCCGATGATCGGGTGAAACATCGATGAGAATGGTGCGCGACTGCCCCGCGTGGTCTGTGAACTGCACCGCGGCACTGGTGCGCAGGCGTCGGTCGCGCGGGTCATCAGAGGTACAAGTCGGGCAGTCACAGCCAATCGCCGGAACTCCCGAGCTGGTTCCGGTGCCGAGCAGCCGCAGCCGAAAGTTGGCCGCGCTCATGCCACAGCCGCGTGCAGTGCCGCGCGCAGCGCCCCGACCACTTCGCCTGGCTCCCGTGCCGCGCAGAGGGCCGTCGACACCGCGACGCCACGGCAGCCGACCGCCGCCAACGCCTCGATGTTGCCGGGATTGATCCCGCCAATGGCCAAGTGCGGCACGGCACTGTGCTCTTGAATGAACTGGCGCAGCAGTGCCGGGCCAGCCAACGGCAGAGATGGCTTGATCGCGGTGGCGAACATCGGTCCCACCCCGCAATAGTCAGCGCCATCGGCGACGGCCGCCGCCGCCTCCGCCATCGAGTGACAGGTCGCTCCGATCAGGAATCCCTCCCTAGCCAGTCGGCGCGCGGCTGACACCGGCAGGTCGGTTTGACCCAGATGCACTCCCGATGCCTCGGCGGCCAGAGCCAGATCAAGTCGGTCGTTGACGATCACCGGCACCGGTCCGGCCAGCTGCCGAACCTCGCGGATGTGCCGCAGAAGTTCGGCCGTGGTCATCTCCTTCTCACGGACCTGAATGCAGTCCACGCCGGCGCCTATGGACTCGACGAGTGTCTGCTGCCACGGAAGCGTGCAGTGCGCTCGCATCAGGAGCAGACAGATAGACCACTGACGCCCCGTGCCACGAGTGAAAGCCTGCTCCATGGCGCTCTGCAAGATGTAGGTGTCGTAGCGCAAACGCTTGGCCGACTGCCAGAGTTCCGGCCGGGTTTCCTGCAGCACCTTCAGGCACTCTTCGACTGAACGCAGCGCCTCAGCCAGCCGCCGAAAATTGGCGGCGGCCAATCCACTCGCGTCGCCGCGCGCACCTTCGAGCGCCCCTTCATTCTCACGGCCGACATCGTTGGCAGTGTCGCGAGATGCGCGGCGAGCCGCCGCCGCCCCCTCCTGCGCGGCAATTGATTGCTCCAGCAGGCCGATGCCGTGGCGCAGAGACTTGGCCTGAGCACTCAGAGCCGCATCGTCAACCGTAAAGCGCGCCAAGTCCTCGATCACCCGGGCCGCCTCGCGGCCGCGGTTGAGAGACGCATCAAGCATCCGCCAAATGCCGCTCATCAGCCCAAGGGTATCCTCCTCCCCCGCAACACAACCCCGGAGGCCCGATGCCATTCACCCTGCCAGAACTGCCCTACGCCGAGTCTGCTCTAGAACCGTCAATCGATGCCCAGACGATGAACATCCATCGCCTCAAGCATCACAAGGCCTATGTCGACAACCTCAACAAGGCGCTGGAGGGCCAAGCTGATTGGGCTGGCAAGTCGATCGAGCAACTCTGCGGCGCCATTGGCTCAGTACCCGAGGCGATCCGCGGCGCGGTACGCAACAACGGCGGCGGGCACTTCAACCACTTGATGTTCTGGCGCATCATGGCCCCCAAGGGCACCGGCGGAGCGCCCAGCGCCGCACTAGCGGCGGCGATCGCCAATGGAATTGGTTCCATGGACGAACTGAAGGCCAAACTGGCCGACGCCGGGCTGAAGCGCTTCGGTTCGGGGTGGGCGTGGTTGATCAAGAAAGCCGATGGCTCCGTCTGCGTCACCTCGACGCCAAACCAGGACAACCCGCTGATGATCGGCCTAGTCGACGCGCCGGGCACTCCCCTCATGGGCATCGATGTCTGGGAGCACGCCTACTACCTGAAGTACCAGAATCGCCGCGCCGACTATCTGGCCGCCTGGTGGGATGTCGTGAACTGGAACGAGGTCAGCGCGCGATTCGGCGCCTGAGGCGAACTACCGCGCTCTAGCGAGAGTCGCGCAGTGAAGCGACCATCGCCTCAAACGCGGCGTGCTGCGCCTCCACCGTGGCTCGTGGCCCCAGCAGCCGGATGAACACATTGCCGCCGGGTGCTTCGACGATTGCCCCGAGCTGCGCCCAATCGGGCCGCCCCGCCGCCGCGCCCATGCCCTTGTAGGTGCCCTCTAGGTCGATTCGATGAACGGTCAGCTTGCCCACGGTCAGTTCGCACTGCTTCGGTGTTGCCGCCGCGCCCTCGGCGGTGCGGAACTGGGCGATCCAGCGATCGATGTTGGCCTGCAGCGGACCGCCATCGCCGGCGCGAAACACTGAGAAAACCAGTTCCGCCGCACCGCCGCGCCCGTCTGGCGCCGGGACCGAATACTGCAGGGTGCGGAAGGCGAGGGATGGTGCCTGCCAGGCCCACGAAACTGGTTTGTCCATCGTCAGACCGACCAATTCGATAATCCCCGCATCACTCTCTGCTGTGGAAACTCGCTCCGCCGCGTCGGCAACTGGGGCCGGGGCCGGGGCTGGGGATGTGATGCCGGGCGGCGGCGGTTCAACCACAGGCGGCGCCACCGGCACGCGAGCAGCTACGCGCGGCGCGGGCGGCTTGGGTGGCGTCGGCTTACTGCAACCAGCTGTTGCCATTGCGATCATCAGCAGTGTGCACCCCGTCTTGCTCGGCAAGCAGTTGGTCAGCATCGCACTTTAGGATAGCCCCGATGTCACGGTTGCTCGCCTTGGTCGGAGGACGCATCTGGACCGGCGTCAAGCGCCAGCCGTGGGCCAGCAGCGTGCACCTGGACGGACCGCAAATCCGTGCGCTCGACCAGCCGACTGCCTCCCAAGCCGATGTGATCGACCTCGCTGGCCGCTTCGCCATGCCGGCGTTCATAGACAGTCACCTGCACCTGCTGCTGGGTGGGGCTTCGCTGGAGCAACTCGACCTCAGCGGAGTCAGCTCCCGGTCTCAGTTTGAAGCGGCGATCTCCGAGGAACACCGGCGGCTCCCCCCCAACGAGTGGCTCATCGCTCGCGGCTGGGATGAGTCGCGCTGGGGTGGCGGGTTGCCTGATTCAACCTGGCTTTGCCCCGCGCAAGCGCGGCCCTGCGTCTGCTGGCGGATGGATCAGCACGCCGCGCTGATAAATGGCCCCGTGCTGAGCATGCTGTCATCCACGGCCGATCCGGCGGACGGC
>SYPI01000035.1 GCA_005804005.1 Planctomycetia bacterium | reverse complement strand
TAGGGAACTCTTCGCCGGCGACGCACTTCCCCACTTCAATGAAGTAGATGAGTGCGCCGGCCTTGATGGCCTCATTACCTACCAGCTTTGGAAGAAGCTCGGCCTCGAGCCGGAGAACACCCTGCACGACCTGCGCTGGGGCCGCCACTATCGCGGCAAGTCGGGCAAGGGCGAGTTGGACGCATATGTCTGGGTGGTCCTCATCTCCGGCGCCGCTCCGCCGGCCCACTTCATTGGTGGATACCGCGGCACCGTCTCCCAGCGGCAGCCGGCGATGTACTTCCGCCTCGGTGGGGGAACTGTCCGGGGCATCTCCAAGCCCGGCTGGATCGTCTGGTCGCGCGTTTTCGTGGCGGGAGGCAAACTGCGATTCGACACCGGCCTCGGCGAGGTGGTTGAACTGCCCCGCTCAGAGACAGACGAGCGCTGGCGCCTGTCAACGCCGCAGTGGCCAATCATGCACGCGGTCCTCCCGGGCATTGACCGCGACCAGATGATGGCGCGCCACAAGTCAAACCACATTCAGGTCGCCTACGCACCGACCCGTGCTGCGGCGATCAAGGCCCTTGCCGCCAAGGCGGGAGCGATGCGCGAACTTGGACTTACGGTTGCCGTTTGCGGGTCTACCTGAGCAGGTCAATGAACAATTCCAATCCGCTGATCGCTGAGCTGCTGCGTCTCTCCCACGATGTTGGCCGAGAGGATCGCCGCATGGCAATTCTCGGTGAGGGCAACACTTCAATCCGGCTTGATGCCGACACCTTCGCCGTCATGGCCTCGGGCTCGAACCTGGGCTCTCTCACCGAAGCGGGCATTGCCGTTTGCCGCTTCGACCGGCTGCTACCACTCCTCGACCGTCAGCGCATGGCGGACGAGGAGATTGACCAAGCGCTGATGGACGCGCGGGTCAACCCGGAAGACAAGAAGCCATCCGTTGAAGCGATCTTCCATGCCTGGCTGCTCACCTTGCCCGGGGTCAACGCCGTCGGCCACTGCCACGCTCTGGCTGTCAGCCGCATCCTCTGCTCGCCTCGCGCCGAAACCTTCGCTCGTCGGCGGACTTTCCCCGACGAGGTCGTCTGCTGTGGCCCCGAATCAGTCCTAGTGCCGTACCTAGACCCGGGACTCGTGATCGCGCGGGCGGTGCGGACTGAGACCCTCGGGTTCATCCAGCGTACGGGCCGCCAGCCACGCGTCATCCTGCTCAAGAGCCACGGCATCATCGCCATCGGGCCGAATGCGACGGCAGTGATGGCCACACTCCTGATGGCCGAGAAGGCGGCCGAGATTCACTTCGGTGCGGCCCTTCTTGGCGGGCCGGACTTCATGAGCCCAGAGCAGGTTGAGCGCATCGCGGACAGACCCGACGAGCACTATCGTCAGAAAATGCTCAGCCTCTGAGCAACATCATGGCCCTCAACCTCGTTGCCGTCGACCTTGGTGCCGAGTCAGGCCGCGTAATCCTCGGCGCACTCGCCGGTGGGCGGTTGACCATGGAGGTAGTACACCGCTTTGCGACGGGCGCTACCGAGGTGGCCGGAACTCTGCGATGGAACGTCGTTGGATTTCATGGCGAAATCCTCCACGGTCTGCGCCTCATCGCGGCGCGCAAGGTCAAGGTTGCCGCTGTCAGCTGCGACTCGTGGGGGCTCGACTATGCCCTGTGCCGCGATGGCGATCCGTTGGTGGCGCAACCGTTTCAGTACCGCGACGCCAGGACTATCCAACCATTTGCCCAGACAGTGCGGCGCATCGGGGCCCCAGCCATCTTTGCCGAATCCGGCGTGATGTTCATGCGTTTCAACACTCTCTACCAGCTGGTCGACGATGTCCGGCGCCGCCCGGAGATTCTGCGGGTCGCCCAACGATTCCTCAACATCGGCGACTACTTCAACTGGCTTCTCTCGGGTGTTGCTCGGGCTGAGGAGTCGCTGGCGAGCACAACGCAGTTGTGGAACCCGCGTCGCCGCGCCTGGTCATCGCGCCTAGTTCGGGCCGCTGGGATCCCGCCGCACCTGCTCCCCAAGGTTGTTCCGCCGGGTACGCGCCTCGGCAAACTGCGCGGCGTCGCTGGTCTTGAGTCCGTGAGGGTCATCGCCTCTTGCTCGCACGACACCGGCTGCGCAGTAGCTGCGGTGCCCGCCGGCCACGGCGACGACTGGGCATATCTCTCGTCTGGAACATGGTCGCTGCTGGGCCTTGAACTCTCAGCCCCGCTCATCAATGAGGATGTGCGCGCCGCCAACTTCACCAACGAAACCGGCTTCGGAGGGAAGACTCGCTTTCTCAAGGCCCTGATCGGCCTTTGGATACTTCAGGAGTGCCGCCGCGACTGGGAGCGATCGGGTGGCCCAGCTGACTACGCGGCGATCGCGCGGCTCGCCGCGAAGGCGCCAGCATTGAAGTCTTTCATTCTGCCGGACGATGGGCGATTCGCCGCGCCGGGTGATATGGTCGGGAAAGTGCGCGCTTTCTGCCGCGAGACCGGCCAGCCAGTACCCCGCTCCCCCGGCGCGATCACACGCTGCATCATCGAGTCTCTGGCTTTGCTCTACCGTCGTGAACTTGATCGCGGCGCGAGTTTGACCGGACGGCGCGTGCGACGCCTGCATGTGGTTGGCGGCGGGTCGCAGGACGACCTGCTAAGCCAGGCCACGGCTGATGCCCTCGGGATCGAGGTTCTTGCCGGGCCCACCGAGGCAACGGCGGCGGGAAATCTGCTCATTCAGGCTCATGCGTTGGGAAAGGTCCGAGGCCTGGCGGGCATTCGACGCATCGTCCGGGCATCCACTAGTGTCCGCTTGTTTCGCCCCCGTGCCGCCCACCGCCAAGATTGGGATGATGCTCGGGCGCGCTTCGCCGCGCTCAAGCCAATTCGCCTCGCCCGCAAGTGAACCCATCCATGCCCACCAAGATGTCCAGCCCAATGCGCCAACACCAACATGTCAATCACCTTTGGAACGATGCCGAGGCTGCCAAGCTCGACCCCGTGGCTCGGCTGGTCTACCGCTCCAATCTTCTGGGCGCGGACCAGCGCATCACCAATACCGGCGGTGGGAACACTTCTTCCAAGGTGACCGAGAGTGACCCACTCACCGGCAAGCCCGTCGAAGTTCTGTGGGTCAAGGGATCGGGTGGCGACCTCCGCACCAGCAAGCGCGAGAACTTCTCATCTCTCTATCAGGAGAAACTGCTCGGTCTGCAGTCGACCTACCTCGCCCGCCACGACAAGGGACCGAAGTCACAGGCCGAGGACGACATGGTCGGCATGTTTGCCCACGCCACCTTCAATCTCAACCCACGGGCGACCTCAATCGATACACCTCTCCACAGCTACCTGCCTGGCCGCCATGTCGACCACATGCATCCCAATGCGATTATCGCCGTGGCCGCCTCGCGGAACTGCCAGCGATTGACGCGGGAGATCTTTGGCGACCGCATGGCCTATGTGCCTTGGATGCGGCCTGGCCTCGAACTCGGAATGGCCATGCAGCGCCTCGCCCAAGCGTCCCCGGATCTCCGCGCCATCATGATGGGCCAGCATGGATTCATCAGTTGGCACGACGATGACAAGGCTTGCTACAAGCAGACGCTTGACCTGATAGAGGAGGCCGCGATCTTCATCGAGGGCCGCTACCAGGAGAAGGGGGGACACGCCACGGCATTCGGTGGCGCACGATGCAGGTCACTTGAGGAAGTGCGCCGCCGCGAGCTGTTGGCTCGGGTGCTGCCCTGGCTCCGGGGACGAGTGTCGGAGCAGCGTCGACTCATTGCCACTGTGCAGGACGATGATTCAATCTTGCGTTTCGTCAACTCCCAGGATGCCGCTCGTCTCGCTGGCCTAGGGACCTCATGCCCAGACCACTTCCTCCGTACTAAGGTCCAGCCTCTCTTCGTCGACTGGAATCCGCAGACTGAAGACGAGGCGGCCCTCCGAGGCAAGTTGGCCGACGGGCTCGATAGATACCGCGCTGGCTACCGAGCCTATTACGAGTCGTGCAAGCGGCCGGGCTCGCCAGCGATGCGCGACCCCAACCCGACTGTAGTTCTCATTCCTGGGGTGGGAATGATCGCCTGGGGCAAGGACAAGTCTGAGTCCCGCGTGACTGCTGAGTTCTACAACTGTGCCGTTGAGGTCATGCGTGGCGCAGAGGCCATTGATGAGTATGTCGCCCTTCCGCGTCAGGAGTCGTTCGACATTGAGTACTGGCAGTTGGAGGAGGCCAAACTGCGGCGGATGCCGCCGGAGAAGGAATTGGCCCGCCAAGTCGCCGTGGTCATTGGCGCTGGCTCAGGGATCGGCAAGGCCACAGCTCATCGACTTGAACGGGAGGGAGCGCAGGTGGTCTGCGTCGACTTGAGTGCGGCCGCCGCTGACGCCACCGCGAAGGAGATCACCGATCGGGCCGGGCAGGGGATCGGCGTGGCTGGCAGCGGCATCTCTGGCTGCGGTCCGGCGATTGGCCTGGCGGCCAACATCACCGACCGCGCCTCGGTGCGGGCCATGTTGGATCAGGTGGCCTTGGCATACGGTGGATTTGACATCATCTGTGTAACTGCCGGAGTGATCGTTCCGAGCGACATGACCGGGCACATCCCCGACGAAAAGTGGGCTCTCACCTTCGCCACCAATGTTACGGGCAGTTACATCGTGGGCGACGAAGCCGCCAAGACCTGGCGCGATCAGGGGCTGCGCGGCAGTCTTGTGCTGACTACCAGCGCCAACGCCATCGTTCCTAAGAAGGGCTCGGTGGCTTACGACACTTCCAAGGCGGCAGCCAATCATCTGGTGCGCGAACTTGCCTTGGAGCTGGCGCCTCTGGTGCGCGTCAATGGCGTTGCGCCAGCCACCGTGGTGCAGGATTCGTCCATGTTCCCGCGCGATCGCGTGCTGAGTTCGCTGGTCAAGTATGAAATCGCCCACTCGACCGACGAGTCCACCGAGGCGCTGGTGGCCAAACTCGCCAAGTTTTACGCCAGCCGCAGTCTGACCAAGACGCCCATCTCGCCGGCCGATCAGGCCGAGGCCTACTTCCTCCTAGTCAGCGGACGCCTCTCGAAGACCACCGGCCAGGTCCTCACCGTCGACGGGGGACTTCACGAGGCTTTCCTGCGCTGACCATGATTGTGTCGCTGTTCATTCCCTGCTTTGTGGATCAGTTGACGCCTCAAGTCGGTCTGGCGGCTGCGACGGTGATTCGCGGGCTTGGGCACCAAGTCGAGTTCCGTGCGGCCCAAACCTGCTGCGGCCAGCCATCTTTCAACGCCGGCCACTGGGATGTTGCCCGCGTTGCTGCGCTCCACGCCATTGACACCTTTCGGGGTGCCGAGGCGGTAGTCGGCCCCTCCGCCTCCTGCGTCGCCATGATTCGGAAGTTCTACCCCGAAGTCATGGCTGGCCACCCGCGCGCATCTGAGGCGGATGACCTAGCGTCACGAACCTTCGAGTTCGGTGAGTTTCTTGTGAGGCGGCTTGGAGTCACCGATGTTGGAGCTCGGTGGGAGGGCACGGCTACATATCACGATGGCTGCCACGGGCTGCGAGAACTCGGCTTGCACAGCGAGCCGCGTCGCCTCCTAGCCGCCGTGCGCGGACTCACGCTGGTCGAAGCCGAGGAGTCCGAAACCTGTTGCGGGTTCGGCGGACTCTTCTCGGTCAAGTTCCCCATGATCTCGACGGCCATGGCTCAGGTGAAGTCGGAGGCAATCCGTCGTACTGGGGCCGACATCGTTGTCTCCTCCGATCCATCATGCCTCCTCCAGATCGGCGGTTACCTCAGTCGACAGGGAAACGCCGTGCGTACCCTGCATTTGGCTGAGGTGCTCGCCGCGCGCTGACATGCCAGCACCGCGCGATGAGTTTCTGGCTGGCGCAACCGCCGCGGCAGGCGATGGTGATCGGCGGGGGTTCCTACGCCGGGCGCTGGCCGGCTACTACGAGAGCCGTGATTCACAGAAGGCCCGCTACCGCGATTGGGAGTTGGCCCGCGATGCTGCCGCCACTGCCAAGTGGACGGCAGTCAACCGCCTCGACCGCAATCTGATTCGCTTCGAGGAGGCCTTTACGCGCAACGGTGGCCAGGTCCACTGGGCCGGCGATGCCGCTGAGGCCCGCGCCATCATTGTGGGCATCATCCGAGCAGCCGGTGCCAGATCCGTGGTCAAGTCAAAGTGCATGACCACCGAAGAGATTCACCTGAACGACGCCCTTGAGGCTGAGGGGTTCGATGTGGTGGAGAGCGATCTGGGCGAGTTCATCCAGCAGCTCCGCGGCGAGCCGCCATTTCACTTCGTCTTCCCGTGCATGCACCTGCGGCGGGAAGAGATCAGTGAGCTATTCGGCAGGCGCCTGGGCGCGGAGGCCACCGCCAGCCCGGAGGAGCTGACGATGATCGCCCGGCGACACCTCCGGCAGAAATTCCTTGAGGCCGATGTGGGCATCTCCGGGGCGAATTTTCTGGTCGCCGACACCGGCCAG
>SYPI01000034.1 GCA_005804005.1 Planctomycetia bacterium | reverse complement strand
GTAGCGCGTGTGCTCAAAGCCGATGGCGAACTTGTAGCCGCTTGGCGGCTTGCACCAGTCTGAGCCGATCACCGTGTAGTCACCTGGCGTGGTCAAAGACTCCGACTGCGTGGAATGCCAAACCCAGCGGCCGCTCACCATTCGGCCGAAGCCGACGCGCATCACCGCGCCAGCCGAAGGGGAGATGTACAGCGAGTATCGCTCGTCACATTGCAGACTCACTTGGATGTACGCCCAGCCGCGGCCGTTCCCGGAGTACAGCCCTTCGACGGTCGCGAAGCCATCTCCATCCATGGCCCCCGTGCACTGATCGATTCCGTCAGCTTGGGCGATTGCCGAGCCGCCCGCCATTGAGAGTTCCACGCCACTTCCGCCAGCCGGGAACGGCAGCCACCACGCGCGGGCATCACTGCCCAGTTCGGAGACCAACCGAGCCACCCGGCTTACGGGCAGTCCCCTCGGTGGTGAAACTGTCACCGACGCCCGGCCATCCACAATCGTCGCATCCGCCCCGGCCACACTCGCGATGGCCAGCATGGCACAAGCAGCAGTCAGCATGACTCCTCGGTTCATCACAGATTCTCCAACGGGACACCTGGATCAAATGGCCGACTCCGTCCCCAGAGGCGACCTTTGAAAGTCGGATTCAGTTTTCGCAAAGCCAAGCACTATTTGCGGGATACTCTGCAGAAATGTTGAACTCGCAAGACTCCTCACTGAGGGCTGCATTGGTCGCGATTACTTGCACGGCCGCCCTGTCGAATGCTGGTTTTGCAGGCGTT
Organism: Planctomycetia bacterium; assembly: GCA_005804005.1. GTDB lineage: Bacteria > Planctomycetota > Phycisphaerae > Phycisphaerales > SM1A02 > SYPI01. The sequence continues at coordinate 4,966 of SYPI01000034.1, read as the reverse complement.
TCCCAGTTGGAAGTGGACGCGGCGCTCGAGGCGGCCGGGGCCAACAGGTCGCAGATTGAGCAATTCCTGGCTCACTACGGATCTGGCGACGAACAGAAGCGTGACGCAGCTCGCTGGTTGGTAGCCAACATGCCCGGCCACGGTTTCGTTGAGTACGCCTTGCGCAATCCGTCCGGCGAAGCGATTCCATTTTCCTTTGCCGACTACCCAACACTCGAAGCCGCTCAGCTGCGGCTGGAGGAACTCGAGAAGCAGCACGGGCCAGTGGACTTCAAACCCGAGCCGCTTTCGAGCGACCTCGAACACATCACCGCCGCGTTCCTCATCGACAACCACGATCAGGCTTTCGCCACCTGGCGCACTACGCCGTGGCTGCGCGAGGTCGCCTTCGCCGACTTCCTCGAGTTCATTCTGCCGTACCGGGCCACCAACGAGCCGCTCGCGCCGGGTTGGCGCGCTGCGGCGCGTTCGCGCATCAGCGGGAATCTCGCCGCCCTGGGTAGCTCCCCCACACTTGCCCAGGTGGCCCAGTGCGCCGTCGACTCCGGCCACGCCTGGTGCGCCTTCAGCGACCGCTATTACATGCACCCGCGGGACCAAAACTACGACGACATGGTGGCCACCAGCACCGGCCGTTGCGAGGACATCACCAACATGATCCAGTTCGCCGCCCGCGCGGCCGGGGCCATGGTGGCCAGCGACTTCACCCCGTGGTGGGCCAACCGGGACAACAATCACGCTTGGGAAGTGCTGGTAGACGCCCGGGGCAATGGCACCGCGCCCCTCTCCAACACCGCCGCGAAGGTCTACCGCAAGTGCTTCGGTGTGCAGAGCGGGGCACTCGGGGCAGTGAAGGACCCGGCCGACTCAGTCCCCGGATTCCTCAAGAGTCGCACCGTGCGCGATGTCACTGCGCAATACACGCCAGTCAGTGATGTGACCGTGGCGCTGAGGGCACCTCCGGGGGCTTTCGCCGACAAAGTCCCCATCAAGTTCGTCTATCTCGCGGTCTTCAACGGCGGCGTGTGGCGACCAATCGCCTGGGCCCTGCCCGAAGGGGGCGGCGCCACCTTTCACGGTATGGGCCGCGGCATCCTCTATATACCGGTGTGGGCCGACGCCGATGACGCCTGCGCGGCAGGGGCGCCGTTCATCCTCACCGCTGCCGGGGGCGTGGATGAGATCGAAGTCAATGCGGCCGCAGCCAGTCTCGGCCAGTCCACTTCGATCGAGGCCACCACCGCAGTTCCGGCCACCCCCGACGCCGACACCCACCGCACCAAGCCGTGCGTGGTGATCGCGCCGGACAAGGAGTACGAGTTGTTCGTCTGGGCCAGTGACGGTGGCGATGGTGGCGCTCCCGGTTGGCACTCGCTGGGAGTCCGCGCCCCCGATTCCTCCGCGCCGCTGCAGTTCAATGGCGCCCACCCGCGGGCTCTCTACTGGCTCAAGGCCAGTGATGGCCGCGATCTGGAGCGGCCATTCACCCTGGATGGCTCGGCTCAGGTGATGCACTGACCCAACTCACCAGTTGGAATCCGCGTCATGAGTGGGCCGGGCTAGGATGAATCCGTGCTCTGGCGCGTCCGTCAATTCCCATTGGTCGTCAGCGCCTGCTGCGCAGCCGCAGCTGTGTTGCCTAGGGCGACCGCCGACTCCTCCCCGCGATACCTGGCTACACCCGTAGACGGCATCGAGCTTGCCTGCGGAGGAGCCGGCGCCGCACCACACTTCGGCCGGGCCATCGCCGCCGATGGCCGGGTACTCGGTGACGCCTACTGCAACTCAGTCGCCTATGGCTCCCGCCCGTTTGTAACCCCGCCCGGCGGCGCGGCTGTGGAACTCCAGCACGGCACCCTCAGCTACACCCAGCCGGCAGCATTCCTCGGCGGCACGCGCTACTTAGCCGTCGCCGACTGGTGCCCGCCGCAGACCGGCACCTGCACCACTGCTCTGGCGATCATCGAAGGCAGCGGAGCGCCGTTAGTACTGGCGTCCTCCAGCACCATGAGTTCGGTGATCGAAGACGCCAACGAGTACGGCTGGGCAGTCGGCTGGGGCGGCGCGTCCAGCAGCGGCGCGTTCCGGGTTCGCCCGGATGGCACGCTCGAGGCACTCACTGTCCCCGGTGCCTGGGGTCTCTCCGCCAAGGCGGTGCACCCCTCGGGCACCGCGGTGGGCAACGCCTATATGAGCAACCAACAGCGCGCGGTGAAGTGGACGGCGGATGGCTCGGTGAGCGTGCTGCCCTCAATCGAATCCGGCACCGCGTCCGCCGCGCACGGCATCGCCATCGACGGCAGCGTGGTTGGCCAGTGCAACGGTCGCGCGGTGTGGTGGTTCCTGCCCACTGGACCGAGCGAACTGCTGCCTGTTGGCAGTGGCTCCGTGGCCACTCATTTGGCGGGCAATCCACTCGCCATGGGTCCGTTGGGCATCTCCATCTTTGGCACCCTGCAGAACGGCACCAGGCTTTTCCGGGCCACTGCCTCGGGCGAGTGGCAACAGCTCTCATCGGCACTAGCCGAACCGGTGCTTCTCGCCGTGGAGGTCATTGCCGCGCCGCGCGTAGACCTGATGCTCGCCGTCGGCCACGACACTATGTACCAGCCCGCCACGCTGGTCTGGACCCTCGCCGATGGATTGCGCGATCTGGGCAGGATGGTTGTGAACCGTCCGGCCAGCGCCACGCCGCTGATTGCTGTCAACGCCAACGCCAGCGGACTCATCTTGGCCAATGTCGGATTCAACGGTCAGCCGCACATAGTCCGCCGCCTCACTGACGGAGATGTCGATGGTGATGCGCTGGTGGGCGGCGCCGACTTGGCGCGCACGCTCTCTGCCTGGGGCGCAGTGCCCGCTGGCACTCGCGGCGAAGCCGACTTCGACGGCAATGGCATGGTCGATGGCGCAGATCTGGCGATCGTCTTGGTGAACTGGAACTGAGAAACAAGAGGAGCTCCGCATGGTCGAAGTAACCGCGCGCTATGAAGGTGGTCTGCACTGCCAAGTGCATCACGGCCCGTCGGGAGCCGAGTTCGGCACCGATGCCCCCACCGACAACCACGGCAAGGGCGAAGCGTTCTCACCCACCGACCTCGTAGGCGCCGGAATCGCCGCCTGCACGCTGACCATCATGGCCATCTCCGCCGAAAGCCACGGGATCGACCTGCGCGGGGCCACCGCCGTCACCCGCAAGGAGATGAGCACCGACGCCCCGCGACGCATCGTGCGCCTCTCCACCATGATCACTCTGCCGCTGAGCGCCGATCACCCCAAGCGGCCAATGCTCGAGCAGGCCGCCCGCGGCTGCCCGGTACACAAGAGCATTAGCGCCGAAATCGACGCGCCGATTGAATTCACTTGGGCTGGGGAGCCAGCGGCGCGGGCGGCGGCGGCCCCGGCGCGTCCCTGACGCAGCGAAACCCGACATGCTCTAGGGCGGTGTCCGCCGAGCAGGGCATTCGCGCGCTGGGCCGGTAGCTGGCGCAGTAGGCATCGTTGCACAGGAACGACCCGCCGCGTTGCACGCGCACATCTGAAGCCTCGGGCAAGTTCGGATCAAAACTGGTGTCGGGCCCCATGGGGCTCACGCCCACGCCGCCAGTGCCGCCTGCAGCTCGCCGCGCGTAGGTGTCGGGCCGATACCGATCCGCGCACCACTCCCACACGTTGCCGGCCATGTCGTAGAGCCCGAACCCGTTGGGCGCGAATGATTTCACCGGCGCGGCGCGCTCGAAGCGATCCTCGGCGGTGTTGCGCCACGGGAAATCACCCTGCCAGATATTGCAGCGGGTGGCATCGACTGGTTCATCGCCCCAGCAGTTGTGTTTGGCAGCCAGACCGCCCCGCGCCGCATACTCCCACTCCGCTTCCGTGGGCAGCCGCTTGTGGGCCCACTTGGCATAGGCCGCCGCGTCTTCATGGCACACCTGCACCACCGGCCAGTTGCCCTTCTGAGCAACTGAACTCTCGGGCCCACTCGGATGGCGCCAGTCTGCGCCAGTGACCCAGCGCCACCACTGCGAGAAATCGCGCAGATCAACCGGCGCGGTGGTCGGCGAAAACACCAGCGCCCCCGGTTGGAGCTGTTCCTCGCTCGGCCGCGGCGTCCCAGGCGGACACTGCTTCTTCAGTTCCTCCCAGTCGACCTTGCGTTCGGCCACCGTGACATACCCAGTGGCGTCAACAAACGCCTTGAATTGCTCGTTCGTGACTTCCGTCACATCCATCCAGAACCCGCTCACTCGCACCCGGTGCGGCGGCTGCTCGTGGGGCCGCGCCAGCGGGTCAACCGAGCCCATCGTGAAATCTCCCCCGGGGATCCAGACCATGTCTGCGGGTGATTCGGCACTGGCTGCTTCTGATGCGGCTAGAAGGGACAGGCCCAGAATCGACTTCACCAAGCAGTTCATGCGCGCCCAGATTTGATGGTAACTGGGCTCCCGTAGGTAGAATCCACCGGTTCGTCTGAAATCCCGCGCCATCTGTAGCGGCGCATTCTCACATCCAAAGGAGACATGACCATCATGCGCAGTTCAACAATCGTTGGAGCAGCCCTCTGCTGCACACTTGCCGGGGCGATCGCGTTCGCACAGGACACCAAGAGTTCTAAGCCTGCCACACAGTCCACGGCTCCGACCGCCAGCGCGCCAGCCGCAGCCAATCAGGGCGGACTACCCGAAGGCTTCGAACTCCCCCCGGGAATGACCGAGGAGGAATTCGCTCAGTGCATGTCCACCTGTCAACCCGCTGAGATGCATGAGTGGCTCAGTGCCGACGCCGGTTCGTGGACGGGCAAGTGCACTTCGTGGATGAGCCCCGGCGCCAAGCCCGAGCAGACCGAGTGCACGCTCACCGTCACCCCGACGATGGGCGGCCGATTCTTCCAGAGCCAGATCAACGCCATCTGGCCGGGCATGGGGCCGTACGAAGGCTTCTGCATCACCGGTTACGACAATGTCTC
>SYPI01000033.1 GCA_005804005.1 Planctomycetia bacterium | reverse complement strand
GAAGCGATACGATCGCCCGTCCTATGACCAAGGTGAACTCGCTGGCAGTGCTCGGGGCCGGAACGATGGGCTCTGGGATTGCGCTGGTGGCGGCGCAGTCGGGCATTCGCGCCGTTCAGATCGATCCGGCACGCGCACAGTTGGAGCGCGCCCGGGGCTACCACGCCAAGACCATGGCCCGGGCCGTGGAGAAGGGCAAGTGCAGCGCCGCCGACGCGGAGCAGACCCTCGCTCGCATCACCTATAAGGATGCGGTTGCCGATGCCTCCGGTTGCGACTGGGCGGTCGAGGCGGTGATCGAGAACGGCGACATCAAGAAGCAACTATTGAAGGAACTGCAGGGGGTGCTGCCTGCCCACGCCGTAATGGCCAGCAACACCAGCAGCATCTCCATCACCGACATGGCCACCGCGGTCGGCACCGACGCCCACCGGGTGATCGGCATGCACTTCTTCAATCCAGTGCCGCTCATGAAACTGGTTGAAGTCATCAACGGGCTGGCCACCAGCGCCGAGACGACCGAGCGAACCATGGAGCTGGCAAAGGTCATGGGCAAGACTCCAGTCGCCGCCAACGACCGCGCCGGGTTCGTCAGCAATCGAGTGCTGATGCCGCTCATCAACGAGTCCTTCTACGCCTGGATGGAGGGAGTGGCCAAGCCGGCGGACATCGACGAGATCATGAAACTGGGCTGCAACTTCCCAATGGGGCCGCTGCGTCTGGCCGACTTCATCGGGTTGGATGTCTGTCACGACATCATGATGGTCTTGCACCGCGAGCTTGGCGATCCAAAGTTCTTCCCGTGCCCGCTGCTGCGCCAGTTGGTGCGCTCCGGGCGGCTGGGGGACAAGTCCGGGCGCGGCGTTTTCGACTACCCCAAGGGCTGAATTCAGCGCCGCAGTTGCTAGGATCGCTCGTCATGAGCGCTCCATCGAAGCCGCGCGGGACTGCCAATCCGGTTGAGCCGTCCAAGGTCGATCCGGAGGCGGTGACCATCTCCGGCTACGCCCTGCAGGAGTGCTATGGCCCAGATGGCGTGGCCACCACGAATCCCGGCAATGGGCAGTCTCCCGCTAACCGCATCGGCGCGCCGGGTGAGTTTCCATTCACCCGTGGCGTGCACCGCACCATGTATCGCAGCCGACTTTGGACGATGCGCCAGTTCGCTGGATTCGGCAGCGCCGAGGACACCAACAAGCGCTTCAAGTACCTGCTGGGAAATGCCAAGGGCACCAAGGCCAACACTGGGCTGTCGACGGCATTCGACCTGCCCACCCTCATGGGCCGCGACAGCGATGATCCGCTGGCCGCCGGGGAGGTTGGCCGCTGCGGCGTGGCTATCAGTTCCATTGATGACATGCACCGCCTCTACGCCGATATCCCAATCGGTGAGGTGACGGTCAGCCAGACCATCAACGGTCCGGCCTGCGTCATCTGGGCGATGTATCTGGCCATGGCCCGCGAGCGCGGGATCTCCTGGGACGATGTCGGCGGCACGCTGCAAAATGACATCCTCAAGGAGTTCCACAGCCAGAACGAGTTCATCTATCCCCCGGAGGCCAGCGTCAAGCTAGTGGTGGACACTATCGAGTTTGCCACGCAGCACCTGCCCAAGTGGAACTCGGTTTCGATCAGCGGCTACCACATTCGCGAGGCCGGTTCGACCGCCACGCAGGAACTGGCTTTCACTCTGCGCGACGGGATGGAGTATGTGGAATGGTGCCTGCGTCGTGGGCTGGAGGTAGACACCTTCGCCCCCCGCCTCAGCTTCTTCTTCAACAGCCACAACGAGTTCTTCGAGGAGATCTGCAAGCTGCGCGCCGCCCGGCGCATCTGGGCCCACGCCATGCGCGAGCGCTTCGGGGCCAAGCAAGAACGCTCCTGGCTCATGCGCACCCATGTGCAGACGGCCGGCTGCAGCCTCACCGAGCAGCAGCCGCTGAACAACATCGTGCGCGTGGCCTATCAGGCGCTGGCCGGGGTGCTTGGCGGCTGCCAGAGCCTGCACACCGACTCAATGGACGAGACCCTCGGCCTGCCGACCGAAGAGGCGGTGCGCGTGGCGCTGCGCACCCAGCAGATTCTGGCCCACGAAACCGGCGTGCAGCGCACAGTTGATCCGCTGGGCGGATCGTGGTTTGTTGAAGCGCTCACCGATCAGATGGAGAAGGACGCCAACGCCATGATCGCCACCATCGACGGCATGGGGGGAGTGGTGGCTGGCATTCACAAGGGGTACTTCCGCCGGGCAATCGCCGAAGCCTCCTATCGCTTCGGTCAGGAGATGGAAGCCGGCGACCGGATCATCGTCGGGGTCAACGCCTACACGGATGGCAATCAGGAACACAATGTGCCGATCCTGCAGATCCCGCACTCGGTGGAGACTGAGCAGTGCGAACGCCTCGCCAAGTTCCGCCGGCAGCGGGATGCCAGCGCGGCGGCACGGGCGCTCGACGCCATCCGGGCTGCTTGCCGTGCCGACAAGAATGTCATGGGCGAACTGGTCGAGGCGTCGCACCTGAAGTGCACTCTGGGCGAGATGGTTCAGGCCATGGCCGATGTCTACGGGCGGTACTCCGGCGGGCCGGAGTGGTAAGCCCGCGGCGGGATTTCGACTGCCTGGTGATTGGCGGTGGGCACGCCGGGGTTGAAGCGGCCTGGGCGGCAGCGAGCGCGCTTGGACCCGATGGCCGCGTGGCGCTGATCACCATGGATCCGTCGCGCATCGGGGCGATGAGTTGCAATCCGGCAATCGGGGGCCTTGCCAAAGGACAGATGGTCCGCGAGATCGATGCCCTCGGTGGGCTGATGGGCCGCGCCGCCGACGCCAGTGGCATCTTGTTCAAAGTGCTCAACGCCTCCAAGGGGCCGGCGGTGCGCGGGCCGCGCGCCCAGTGCGACAAGTACGCCTACATGGAGGAGATTCAGCGGCTGATCAACACCCGCGCGCCGGGGAGCAGTGCCGAGGCGGGCGCGGGCACAATCGCCGTGCTCACTGGCGTGGTTGATGACCTGCTAGTCGAAGCGGGAGTGGTGGTGGGCGTGGTGCTGGGCGGGGCGAGAATGGGCGAGGTGCTGCGCGCTGGCGCGGTGGTGCTGACCACCGGCACATTCATGCGGGCATTGATGCACACCGGCACTGAGAGAAGCATCGGCGGTCGCGTCGGCGAAGCGAGTGCCATCGGCATCTCGGCGGCGCTGCGTCGCTTGGGCTTCGAACTGGGTCGCCTCAAGACCGGTACGCCGCCCCGGCTGGCCCGCGAATCGATCGACTGGGATGTGCTGCCTCGGCAACTGGGCGACTCGCCCCCGACGCCGTTCTCTGAACTGACCGACGAAGGCGGTCGCTTCCCGGCGCTGCCGCAGGTGGAGTGCCGACTCACTCAGACGACCGCCGCCGCGCATGAACTCATCCGCGCCAACTTGGATCGCGCCCCGATGTACTCCGGGCAGATCGATGCCGAGTGCGGGCCGCGCTACTGCCCGAGCATTGAGGACAAGGTGGTGCGCTTTGCCGATCGCGATAGCCACCATGTGTTTCTGGAGCCTGAGTCGCTGCGCACTAATGAGGTTTACTGCAACGGCATCTCCACCAGTCTGCCGTGCGATGTGCAGGTGGCCTTGGTGCGCTCGATGCCGGGCTGCTCGCGGGCGCGCATTCAGCGCTGGGGCTACGCCGTCGAGTACGACATGGTCTGGCCGAGCGAGATCGATTCGACCTGCGCGGCCAAGCGGCTGAGCGGCCTGTTCTTGGCCGGCCAGATCAACGGCACCAGCGGCTACGAGGACGCTGCCGGGCAGGGGCTGGTCGCCGGACTGAATGCGGCGCGGTTTGTTCGGCGTGCCGCGCCGGTCCGGCTGGGCCGCGATCAGGCGTACATCGGGGTGATGCTCGATGATCTGGTCACCCGCACCCCGCGCGAGCCGTACCGCATGTTCACCAGCCGGGCGGAGCACCGCCTGCTGCTGCGTTCCGACAACTCCGCCGAGCGTCTCACTCCGCTGGCCCGGGAGTGGGGTCTGGTCGATGGCACCCGCTGGGCCAACTGGCAGCGGCAGGCTGAAGCAGTCAATGCCTTGCGTGGCGAGTTCTCAATGGAGACCGCCGACGGCCGTGCTCGCCGCGATCTGGCCCTGCGGCCAGAGGCCACGCTGGAGGTGATTGCGGCGCGCTGTGCCGTTGAGGCGCCGATTGCCGCGTCGGCGCACTGGCGGCGCTGTCTGGAGCGCGTGGTCACCGAGTTGCGCTACGAGGGTTACCTGCGTCGGGCTCAGGCCGAGGTGCGGCGCAGCGCCGAACTGGAGACCGCAACCATTCCCGAATGGCTCGAGCCGTCCACAATCACCGGCCTGCGCCGTGAAGCGATCGACGCGCTGCGGCGCTACTGCCCGCGAACCATCGGTCAGGCCGGGCGGCTGGCGGGGGTGCACCCGGCCGATGTGGCCGTCATTTCCATCGCCGTGCGGCGCCAGCGGGCCGCGCGCGGTTCTGCCGCCAAGGCACCGACTGATGTGGCGTAGGATCGCCCCCTTGTTCGCCACCGTAGCTCAATTGGTAGAGCACTTGATTTGTAATCATGAGGTTGCCGGTTCAATTCCGGTCGGTGGCCTTGGATCGACGCGATGAGACTGCGAACCAGAGTTCGGCTGCTAGTGGTCAGCTCGACGATCGCGGCCGCCTTGGCGTCATTCGCCGTGAGCTACTGGAGCCACAAGCGGGAACTGATGGAGTCGCTGACCGATGAGGCCAAAGTCGGCGCCCGCGGGTTGGCTGGCCACATCAATCCAGTCGCATTTGCCCGGTTGTCCCAGTCGTTGGCAGCCGACTCACCGGAGATGAAGGAACTGCAACTGGCCGCCTCGGCGTTCGTCCTCGAGTACACCGGGATGTTCAACCCGATCGTGAACGCCTACGGCTTGGTTCCCACTAAGAATGCTTCGAGCACCGGGGTGGACCTGCTGTTCGAGGCTTCGCCGCGCGGGGCCGCCGATTGGGTTCCGCCGGGCACGCCCTACAACCTGAAGAGTGACCCCACCCGGCGCATCGACGCGCTCAGCCCGGTGCAGAGCACCGGGCTGTACGACGATGCCTGGGGATTGTGGGTATCCGGTTTTGCCCCGCTCACCGACCAGCAGGGCCGGGTGATCGGCGCGGTGGGAGTCGACATCAACTACGCCCAGGCGGTCAAGCAACTGCAGGAAGCAGGTCTGTTGTTGAGCGCCGCAGCCATCGGCTTCGGGCTGGCGGTCGGAGCGCTGGGTGACCGCATGGTGGGAGTGGCACTAAAACCAGTGGAGGAAGCGCGTCGCTTCATCGCTCGGGTTCGCGCCGGTGAAAACCCACCGATGCAGGCCAACGAGCGGGCGCCGGGTGAGTTGGCGGCGTTGTGGGCGGACCTCCATGACATGGCGACCAGTGTGTTCGAGCGCAAGGCGTTGGCGGAGCGGACGGCCCTATTGCAGGCGACCGCCAGCGCGGCGCAGCACCGGCTGGCGGCGCTGGGCGACATCGCTCAGGACGTGCAGGCGACGCAGGATGTCGACATTCTGCTGGATCGTGTCCTCGCTGTGGCCCGGCAACTGCTCGGGGCCGATTGCGCGGCGATTCACATCAGAGAAGGAGAGGGCCTGACGCTCCTAGCCCTGCAGTGTCCTTCCCTTGAGGCGCGCTGGGGTTCGCCGCTGCGGTTTCCACTGGAGACGAGCCGAATCAGGGTTGACTCGGGCAGCTTCGTCGGACATGTGGCCATGACCGGCGGATCAATCGTGGAGGCTGACGCGCACCACATCGGCGAGTCGGCGCCGTATCGCTACCGCGGAATGTTCGATCAAGTTTTTGGCTACCAGACGCGGGCGATCATCTGCACTCCGTTGGCCACGCCTGGGGGCGGAGTAACGGGCGTGCTGCAGGTTTCCAACCCGTCCGACGCCGCCGGAGAACCACGGCAGTTCTCTGCTGAGGAGGTCGCCTTGGTAGAGCAGCTGGCGGCGCTGACCAGCACGGCGCTGGAAAGAGCCCGGCTGACGCGCTCAGTGCTGGGTCGAATGGTGCAGATGAGCGAGATCCACGACCCGTCGGAAACCGCCGCCCACGTGCAGCGAGTGGCTGGCTACTCGGTGGTGCTCTATCGCGGCTGGGCGCAGCGCAAGGGGATTCCCGAGGGCGAAGTGCGCCGCAGCTGCGACCTGCTGCGCATCGCGGCGTTGGTTCACGATGTCGGCAAGGTCGGTATTCCTGATCGCATCCTCAAGTTTGCCGGGCGCCTCAGCCCGGAGGATTACGCCACCATGAAGTGGCACACGGTTCTGGGTGCCAAGCTCTTCACGCCAGCGCAGACCCGCTTCGACAGCGCGGCAGTCGATGTGGTCATGCACCATCACGAGCGCTGGGACGGGACCGGGTATCCCGGGCAGGTCGACCTCAGCGCGGTCGGGCGCACGCTCGACTCGGTGCAGCACTCGGGACTCACCTTTCCAGCGCTCAGCGGCGCGGAGATCCCGATCTTTGCGCGAGTGGTTGCCGTGGCTGATGTGTTCGATGCCCTTGGTTCGGCCCGGCAATACAAGACGCCGTGGCCGGAAGAGTTGGTGCTGCAGTCCATGCGCGAGGGATCTGGGACACACTTTGACCCGGAGCTCATTGAAGTGCTGCTGGAGCGCATTGAGGAGATTCGCGCGGTCGGCCGTCGTTTTCATGCCACGCTGGGGCGTGGTGCGGCGACCGAAGCGCCACAGTCACTTACGATCAGTTCCAGCGAGGTGCGAGCATGAGTGGTTGTCGCTATTGGACGGCGGCGTTGTTGTCTGCGGCCATCATGTCACTGGGGCGCGAGTCTCTGGCCGGACCGCCGATTCCACCCGACGCTCCGGTGGATGGGCTGCTGAAGGCGTACATCGAGCGCGAGAGCGCCCACTTCAGTTGGACTGATCAGGGCACCGTGGAACTCCCCACCGCGGCGCGGCTTCTCGCTCCGCTGGCCTCGGCGCGGCTGCTCGATGTGGTCAGTCAGGAGTGGCGTGGGGCACCCTGGCACCACCGGGTGCTGATCATCTCTCCGGCGGTGTCGGCCCCGCATCGTGCCCCGAACGGCGCGGCGCTGTTGTTCATCACCGGCAGTGGCAAGATCGATCAGATGCTGCCGCTGGCCATGCCGACAGTGCAGTTGCTCGGCATTCCCTGCGCCATCCTCATGGATGTCCCGAATCAGCCGCTGCTGAAGGAACTGGACCCCAAGGGCAAGGGCTTCAAGGAGGACGCGCTGATCGCCACCACGCTGGCGGAGTTCGCCAAGTCCGGTGACCCGGACTGGCCGCTACTGGTGCCGATGACCCGGGCCGCGGTGGCGGCGATGGACGCGGTCTCGGAGTGGAGCAAGAAGCAGGAGGCCGCCACTTGGCCTTGGGGGGCGATCGAGAAGTTCGTCGTCGGGGGGGCGAGCAAGCGCGGCTGGACGACATGGCTGACCGGTGCCATGGATTCGCGGGTGTCGGCGATCGTGCCGATCGTCTACGACAACCTGAACATCCGCGAACAACTCGCTCTGCAGCGCGAGCAGTATCAGGGCGGCTACAGCGAGAAGATCCACGACTATGTCGAGCGTGGGTTGTTCGAGATGATCGACACCCCGCGCGGCATTCAGGCCCTCACCCTGATCGACCCGTGGACCTACCGCGACCAGCTGCACATTCCGGCGTTCATGCTGCTGGCCACCAACGACGAATACTGGGCCGCCGGGGGAATCACCAAGTACATCAAGGGGCTGAGCAATCCGGCCTGGCCGTTTTATGTCACCAATCAGGGGCACTCCATGGGCGGCGGTCTGCCCATCTCCGCGGTGGTCGCCTTCGTTGAAGCGGGGCTCGGGGCCCGGCCGCTTCCCCCGGTCGCCAGCATGACGGTTGAGGCCGGGCTGGTGCGGGTGCGCTGCAACGCTGGGGCCGGTGCCCCCAAGCCTGTGAGCGTAAAGGTCTGGTGGGCGGCCAGCAACGATGCCGACATGCGTGATGAGTCGTGGGCGGCATTGGAGGCGCAACCCGCCCCGGGCGATGGGGGCGAGTGGACGGCGCAACTCCCGACCGCCCCGGAGGGAGCCACCCGCCGCAGCGTCACTGCCGAGGTGCAGCTCGATGACCCGGCTGGCCGCTACTCCGTGTTCGCGCCGCTGCACGTTCTCACCGAGCGGTAGACTGCGCCGAGATCGCCGGACGATTTGTTCAGCCCCGGCCCAAGGAGTCCATATGGGTAAGGACGAATGCTGCGCAACCGATGGAAACAAGTGCTGCCGTGTCATGCGGGCGCTGTTTGCGCTGGCAATGCTTGGTCTGCTCACCTGTATGGCCACCAGCCTGTGGCGGATCGAGAATCATCTGTCGTGGATGGTCAGCAAGTAGCCCACCGGATTGCCGCCGCAGTTCTCTTCGGGGCGTTGTTGCCGGGTTGCACCTCGGGCGCTCGCGGTGCCCTCGAAGTGAGAGATGCGCGCAACCTGCCCCCCAAGGCGCCGGTCGTGGCGGGCGGGGTCTACGAGTGCCCGGTCGAGTTCACGCTGGTAAATCCCGGTCCGGGATCGCTGGCCATCAACGGCGGCCGCTGCACCACGCAGACCTCATTCACCACCGAACCGCCGCTGCCGCTCTCTCTGGACAAGGGGGAAACGGTGGTCGTTCGGGTAGTGGTCAAGACCCGCGGCGAGGCGCTGCGCAAG
>SYPI01000232.1 GCA_005804005.1 Planctomycetia bacterium | reverse complement strand
GGCCAGTCGCACTCAGACAATCTCTGGCCGCGAGACTCTGGCCGCGCCGGGCAATCGCGAACTGATGCTGGCGGCGGTGCGCTGGCTGGCCGGGCAAGACGATCAAGTTGCATTCGGCGGCACCGGTGGCGAGGTGGCCCGGGTCGGCGCGCTGCGCGGGTCGACCCGGCAACTGTGGGCATTCGCGCTGATCGTGCTGGTGCCGGTGTCGCTGGGCGTGACCGGCTGGCGCATCCGCTGGCGGAGGCACAACCCATGAGGTGGCGCACCGTCCTGTTGGCGTGGGTCGTCGCCCTGCTGGCGGTGGTGGCGTGGGCAGCATTGGAGGTGGTCGTCAGCAGTGGAACCGTCCCGGTTGCGCCACTCGTCTGGCAGCCACCAGCGGCTGACTCGGTAGACCGAATCGAAATCAACCGCGGCCGTGGCGAGCCTCTGGTGTTTGAACGAACCGGACCGGCATGGCGACAGACCAAGCCGATAGCGGTTCAAGTTGAACCGATGGCGATTCGTCAACTGATCGACGCCGCGTTGGGCTTGCAGTCCGAGGGAGGCGTTGACTTCACCGGGAGCGATGAGGCGCGGGCGCTCGGGCTGGCCGAAGGCGCACCTGAGGTGCTCTTTAGGGCTGGGAGTAAGGAGTTCCGCTTCGCGCTCGGCCACCGCATCAGCGCGGGCCGCGCCTGGGTTCGCATGAATGGCGAGCCAGGGGCTCACCGCACCATGGCCGCGCTGCATGAATTGGCGCTGTCGGCCGATGAGCGGCAATGGCGGCGCCGTGCGCTATTCGAGCGCGCCGATGTGGATGCCGATCGCGTGTCCGTTGAGGCGCTCGATGCGCGCAGCGACAAGCGCATCGCATTGGAAGTGGTGCGAGATGGATCGGTCTGGCGGATGGAGCGGCCGGTGCGCACCCGAGCCGATCAGGAGGGGGTTCTGAGGTTGCTCGAGGCGCTGGGCGGTGCCGCGGTGACTGGGTTTGTAGTCGACAACCCCGAGAGTGTGGCGGCATTCGGGCTTGACAATCCGGTGGCGGCCATAGAGGTGGAGTCGACGCAGCGCACGGTGAACAACGGAGTAGTGAGCAGCCAGAAGCGCATTGAGGGAGTACTGCTAGGCACCCAGTTGCTCACTGGTTCTCCCGACCGCTTCGCCATGATTCGCGGCCTGAACTCCGTGCTGGAGTTGGACGGCCCGACCATCGCCAGCCTGCTGCCCGACCTGAGTCAGCTGATTGATGCAAGGGCGAGTGGGGTGGCCGTGGCGGATGTGACTGGGATGCAGGTGGTGATGGCCAACGGCAAGGAAATCAAACTGGGCCGCAAGGGCGAATCCTGGTTGCTGGAGAGTTCGTGGGTGCCGATGCCCCAGCCGCGCGAGTTGCCGAGCGATATCCCGAATCGGTTGCTTGAGAAACTCTGCACGGCGAAGGCCAGCGGGTTTGAACTCGGCTCCGCGCCGGAGAAGTTGCTCATGGCCACCGTGACACTGCTCGGCTTGGACTCGAAGCCCGCGGCCACGCTGCGCATTTCGCACGAGGAGATCCCAGGCGGAAAGTGGGCGATCGATGCCGGCGATGGATTGCTGCGGGTGTTCGACCCGCAGTGGGGCGAATCGCTGGAGCGACTCCTAGCCCACTGAGCCGTCGGTGCGTTCTCTCCGTTTCTGCGTGGAAAGCGCCCAACCCGGGCACTATCCACGCAGAAACGCCTGAGTCCGCAGGGTCACTGCGGCAAAGTGCGGCGGTAGCGCGTCACGGTGTCGCCACCCCGAAGCCGCTGGTCCACCAACTGAAATCCACCGGGTACTGCTGGGGCCCAGCGCTGCTGAGCAGTAGGGCACTCGCGCGCTTCGATCGGCGCAGTGAAGGTCCACAGTTCGTTCACTAGGTCGGCTTCAAGGAGCCGCGAAGTGAGCCCCTGGCCCGCTTCGACCAGCAAGGTGGCAACGTGGTGCCGCGCCGAGAGCGAACCGAGCAACTGCCTGAGCCCCTCCGCCCCGCGCGCGCACTCAATGATCGTGGCCCCGCGTGCCACCAGCGGCGCGGCCTTCCCGGCGGTTGCCGCGCTGCAGGCGATCAGCACAGGCGCCTCCTCTGCTGATGCCAGCATCGCTGCCCCCGGCGGCATGGCCAAGTCCGGATCCCACACCACGCGAATCGGCCGACGCCTCCGCGAACTGGCCCGCGCGGTGAGTCGCGGATCATCAGCCAGCACCGTGCCGATCCCGGTGAGAATGGCATCCACCCGGCCTCGTTCACGATGCACCATCCCGCGCGAACGCGCCGAGGAGATCCACCGCGAGGTGGCTGCGAATCTATCGATGCGACCATCGATGGTCTGCGCCCACTTTGCCACAACCCACGGCAGCCCGCTGAGAGTGCGGTGCAGGAAGGGGCCCGCTAGTGCTCGGCACAGTGGCGTGGCGAACTGGCTCACCTCAATGCCCCACTGGCGCAACGCCCCGGCGCCGCCCTGTGCATGCGGGTGTGGGTCGCTGACGCCGAAAATCACCTGGGCAATCTCCGCTTGTTGCAGGGCCTGCGTGCACGGCCCGGTCTTGCCAAAGTGATTGCACGGCTCGAGCGTCACCACCGCTGTGCCGCCGCGCGCGCGCGAGCCGGCTCGTCGCAACGCTTCAACCTCAGCATGGGCGCCGCCGCAGCGGGCGTGAAATCCCCAGCCAGCAATCTTGCCTCGCGAGTCGAGCACGATGCAGCCCACCATCGGATTGGGTTCAGCGCCGCCGTGGCCACGAATGGCTAGGCGCGCGGCCGCGTCCATGTGGGCGACGATGGCGGATTCAGCCAGGGTGACGGCAGCCGAGCCCATTGGGCGCTCATCCTAAGTTGTGCCGCAGGCGCGGGTCCGACGCGCCCGCGCAACACCCTGCCGCGCGGCCGACTACTTCTCAGCGAGCACTTCGTCCTTGAGGCGATCCGGCATGATGCGGTAGGTGGCTGGTTCCATGCTGCTCGAAGCACGGCCCTGGGTCATCGACCGCAGCGAGGTGGTGTAGCCGAACAACTCCGACAGCGGCACCTCGGCGGTGATCAAGCGAACCACGCCGCGCAGTTCGCTGTCCAGAATGTGGCCGCGACGGCTGGCGATGTCACCCGAGACATTGCCGAAGAAGTCGTCAGGAGTGGTGACCACCAGCTTCATGATCGGCTCAAGCAGGGCCAGGCCAGCCTTGTGGCAGGCTTCGCGGAAGGCCAGCGCGCCAGCCTGTTCGAAGGCGATCTGGCTGGAGTCGACATCGTGGTAGGAGCCGTAAACCAGTTCCACCCGCACATTGATGACCGGGTAGCCACCAAGAATGCCGCTGGCGGCCGCCTGACGAATGCCGTACTCGACGCTGGGAATGAACTCGCGGGGAATCACGCCGCCAGCGATGCCGTCGACGAAGGCCACGCCATCCTTGAGGACGATCTCCTCGGCGGCCGCCTCCTCGGGGGTGATTGGGGCCACATCGACCACCGCATCGCCGTACTGGCCGCGTCCGCCGGTCTGCTTCTTGAAGAGTCCGCGCACCTTCTTGGCGCTGCCGGTGATGGTCTCGCGGTAAGCCACGCGAGGCTTGCCGACCGTCACGCCGACCTTCATGTCGCGCACCAGCTTGTTCTTGATGATTTCCAGATGCAACTCACCCATGCCGCTGATGATGGTCTCGCCGGTCTCATCATTGAAGTTGGTGCGGAACGACGGATCTTCGCGGCGGATGGTGGTCAGCGCCTCGCTGAGCTTCTTCTTGTCATCGGCGGTGTTGGGCTCGATAGACATCGAGATAACCGGCTCGGGGAACACCATGCGCTCCAGAATGATTGGGTGATCAGGGTCGCACAGCGTGTCGCCGGTGAAGGAATCCTTCAAGCCGACTACCGCCACGATCTGGCCAGCGCCGGTCTCTTCGAGCGCGTCGCGGTCGCCGGCGTGCATTTCGTACAGACGGCTGACATTCTCGGTGCGGCCGTTGGTTGGGTTCATCACCCGCGAACCCTTGGCCAACTTGCCGGAGTAAATGCGCAGGTAAGTCAGGGTGCCAGCGATGTCGGCCACCACCTTGAAGACCAGAGCGCTGAACGGGGCGTCTTCGCTGTGCGGACGGCTGAGCTTCTTGTCCGGGTCCTTGCGATCGACTCCTTGCACATCGGGGCGCTCCGTCGGGCAGGGCAGGAAATGCACCGCGGCGTTGAGAACCTTCTGAATACCGACATACTTCAGCGCTGAGCCGACCAGCACCGGGAATGCCCGCTGCTGAATAGTGGCCTGACGCAGGGCGGCCATCAGTTGCGGCACGGTGATGGTGGACGGATCGTGGACATACTTCTCCATCAGCGAGTCATCGAGTTCGCAGATGCGCTCGATCATGGTGTGCCGCCACTCCTCGGCCTTGGCGCGCAGGTGCTCGGGGACATCCTTCTCGACGATGACCGAGCCGTGGTTTTCGCTCGACCAGTAACGGGCCCGCATGTTCATGAGGTCGATAAGGCCCTCGAAGTCGTTGCCCTGACCGACCGGAATCTGAATGGCGATGGCGTTTGCGCCGAGGCGGGTCTTGATGGAGTTGAAGGAGTATTCGAAGTCGGCGCCAAGCTTGTCCATCTTGTTGATCAGGCAGATGCGCGGCACACCGTAGCGGTCGGCCTGGCGCCAGACCGTCTCCGACTGAGCCTCCACGCCTTCCTTGCCGTCGAACACCGCCACCGCGCCGTCGAGAACGCGCAGCGAGCGCTCCACTTCGATGGTGAAGTCCACGTGGCCTGGGGTATCGATCAGGTTGACCTTGTATTCGGTGTCACCAATAGTCCACGGGCAGGTGGTGGCCGCCGACTGGATGGTGATGCCCCGCTCCTGCTCTTCCTGCAGGCTGTCCATGGTTGCGGTGCCGTGATGCACCTCGCCCATCTTGTGGATCTTGCCGGTGTAGAAGAGGATGCGCTCAGTGACGGTGGTCTTGCCAGCGTCGATGTGGGCGCAGATGCCGATGTTGCGGACTTTGGTCAGGTCAGTGGCCATGATGCTTGGTTTCCCGCCCCTAGCGTGGGGGCTGAATCTGATTTCCGAACCGTGGGGAGTCCCGTAACCTAGCGCCCATTCGGGCGCGTTTCAAGTGCGCTGGGCAATTCAAACCGAGCGAATGAGTGTGTCTCGGGCGGTGCCCAAGCGGGCCAGTTCCGGCTCGATCTCACTGACGAAACGCCGCCCATCCTTTACATACCCGGCGGTGGGCACCAGTCCGGGGATTCTTGCCCCAAAGAACGAGTTCATGCGGGCCATCCAGAGTTCGCGCGTGTACTTGGCGACCATGGAAGCCAGGGCGATGGGCAGGTGGCGCTCTTCTGAACGAGATTCGAAAGTGAGCGAAATGGTGCGCGGCGCCCCGTTGAGCGTGGCGCGCAGCAGGTAGCGGCTGCCCGACTCATCTTCCTGCAGCACCTGAATCGACCAGTCCGGGAGGTTGTTCCGAATGTCGCTCATGTAACGGATGCGGCCACCTTGGCGATCCAGAGCCAGCCGAATGTGACTCACGCGTGAGCCGTGCGTGGCCACGATCGAGCAGATCAGCGTCCACACCGCGTGCCCGGAAATGGCCGCCTTGTTGCCGACCTGCTGGTGGGCCGAGTTGAGTTCAGCGGCGTCGATGGCGATGCAACGGCACGCGTTGAGCCGCACCGACTTGGCCGACATTGCCTG
>SYPI01000032.1 GCA_005804005.1 Planctomycetia bacterium | reverse complement strand
GCTGGGTGCCCCCCGTAGTGCTGACGCCCGGCACCGCAATCGACTGGTCGAGGAGATGGCGCTTACCGCGCTGCATCTGGCCAGTGATGAGACCGACCTCGGGCAACTGCGACTGGTGCGCACGGCGCTGCGGGAAATGCGGGCCGGATACCGGGTCTTCAACCGCTGGCGGCACGTGCGCAAGGTGAGTGTCTTCGGTTCGGCGCGGACTGACCCAGCGCACCCGGACTACGCCGCCGCCCGCGAATTCGGCCAGTTGATGACCACCATGGGCTGGATGACCATCACCGGCGCCGGGGGCGGCATCATGCATGCCGCCCATGAGGGCTCCAGCCGGCCCAAGGCATTCGGCCTCTCGATTCGGCTCCCCGCCGAGGAGCGCGCCAACACCGTCATCCACGGCGACGACAAGCTGATCGAGTTCCGCTACTTCTTCACCCGCAAACTGATGTTCATGTCGCATGCCCAAGCGGTGGCGGTGTTCCCCGGCGGCTTCGGCACCATGGATGAGATCTTCGAGGCCCTCACTCTGGTGCAGACCGGGCGCAGTTCGCCAATGCCCATCGTGCTCATCGAAGGAGCGGGCGACTCCCGCGGGTATTGGCGGCCAATCATGGACGCCATCGGCACAGCATTCCTGCGCGACCGTTTCATTAGCCCGAACGACATGGTGCTGCTGGAGATCTGCCCTACGCCGCTGGAGGCGGTGGCCACCATCGCCCGCTTCTACAGCCGCTATCACTCCAGTCGGTATGTCGGCGACCAGTTCGTGATTCGCATGACCAAGCCGCTCTCGGCCGACCACCTGGCCGAGATCGCCCGGGACTTCCGCGGCCTCTCAACCGACGGCGAGTTCGCCCAGTGCGCCGCGCTTCCTGAGGAGCAGGAGCATCCCGAACTGCCGCGTCTGGTCTACCGCTCAACTCGCCGAGACTTCGCTCAGGTGCGCATGCTCATCAACCGGCTCAACAGTTATCCATGGGGTGACGAGTGAGACGCGGCCTGACCGGGGCGGCGCTGCTGGCGCTGCTGGCGCTGGGCTGCCGGAATCCTCCGGCCGAGGTTGCCCCCCCAGCCGAGCCGCCACCGGTGAACGACTCCAACGGCATGGAGACCATGCGCTGGTCGATCCCAGATGACCGCGGAGAACTGGATGTTCTCTTGGACTCCAGCGCCCCACCGCCGGGACTCTCGGCGAGAGTTGATGCGCGGCTGCGCGGCAACGGACTGATACTGCGCCGCCTTCCGGTGGCAGACTTGGAGCGCCTGGTGGTGGCCTGCGGCGGAGCGACGGGCACCATCAGAACGTGGCACGGCCAGATGGCCACTTGGCGCGATCTGATGCAGGCGCCGTTGAACGGCCGCCGGGCGTTTCTGGTCGATGGCCGCATCGAGCAACTCGGGCCGGGAGCGCTGCGACTGCAGCTGCGCGGTTGGACTGTGCCGACCGAATCCGGTGGCGTACTGGATGCCGAACTGGTGGTGACGGCGCAGGACTCCACCGAGCCAGCTCACCGACCCAGCGTTGAACCACTGTCGCTCCGCGGCGAAGCACTGCCGGGCTGCTCCGTCGCCTGGAGTCTCGAGCGCGGCTTCGTCGATGTGCTCACCAGCGCGCCGACGCCAGCGGCGGGCTCCTCCAGCGGCCCGCCCGGCGACCTGCCACTGAGCGTGGGCGGGTTCCTGCTGGGACAACGCGCCGCCACCGATGAGTCTGGGCGGCGCAGCGTGCTGCTGCTGCTGCCAGCGATTCCCGACGCGATGTTCAAGTCGCCATCGGGCTGACACTCACCGTGCGCTGAGGCGCGTAGCATCGCCCTTTCGCCGATGAATCAGCCCCCTTCCAGTAACGCTCGCCCGGCCGAGCGGCAGCGAGTCCGGCGCCGCCGATTCCGGCGCCTGCGGGCCGTGGCGTTGGTGCCCACACTCCTGACGCTGGCCAATCTGGTCTGCGGGTTTGCGGCCATCTTCTACGCCGCCAAGGAAGTCGGACCCAGCAAGGTCTTTGGCTGGAGCAATTTGACCGTGGCTGGCACGCTGGTGCTGCTGGGGATGTTCTTTGATGGCATCGACGGGCTGGCAGCCCGCCTTACTCGCTCGGCCAGTGCCTTCGGCGCCCAACTCGATTCCATGGCCGACATGGTGACCTTCGGCGTAGCGCCAGCCTTCATGATGCTGAGGCTGGTAAGCCACTACTACGGCCCGGAGCACTACACCGGAATCCTCGGGCCCGACGCCGACAACGAGTACGCCAAGATCATCTGGGGCGTGGCGGCCATCTACATCTGCTGCACGGCGCTACGACTGGCGCGTTTCAATGTTGAAGTGCCCTCAACCGAGGAAGAGGCCCATCGCTGGTTCCGCGGTTTGCCTTCCCCCGGCGCCGCTGGCGCGGTGACCAGCCTGATCCTGCTGCACGAGCACCTGTATGTCATCACCTACCACAACGCGGCACCGGAGCGGT
Source organism: Planctomycetia bacterium (assembly GCA_005804005.1). Taxonomy (GTDB): domain Bacteria; phylum Planctomycetota; class Phycisphaerae; order Phycisphaerales; family SM1A02; genus SYPI01. The sequence continues at coordinate 2,480 of SYPI01000032.1, read as the reverse complement.
TCGCCAAGTGGTCGTCACTGTTCATCCCCCTAGTGACGTTGCTGGTGGCCATGGCGATGGTCTCCCGACTGCGCTACGGCCATGTGCTCAACCGCTGGATCCGCGGACGGCGCGATTTCGCCTGGGTGGCACGAGTGGTCATCCCAATCGCCTTCCTGGCTTGGTGGCTTCAGCCGGCGCTGGCGGCGGTGTTCGTGCTCTATGCGATTTCCGGGCCACTTGGTTACGCCCTCGGAGTGATGCGGCTACGCAGCCACGGAGTGGCACAGTGAGCCAATTGCCCGGGCGATTTGGCCGTTACGGCGGGCGCTATGTGCCGGAGACATTGGTCTTCGCCCTCGAGGAACTGGCAGCGGCCTGGAGTGCGGCGCAGGCCGATGCGGCTTTCGGCTCCGAACTCAACCGTCTGCTGGCCGAGTTTGTCGGCCGCCCCACGCCACTGACTCCGGCACCGGCTCTCTCGGCGCAATCCGGCCGTCGCATTTGGCTCAAGCGCGAAGACCTGGCCCACACCGGCGCCCACAAGATCAACAACACCCTCGGCCAGGTGCTGCTGGCCAAGCGCATGGGCAAGAATCGCATCAGTGCCGAAACCGGTGCTGGCCAGCACGGCGTGGCCACCGCCACCGCCTGCGCTGCGTTCGGCCTGCCCTGCGAGGTTTACATGGGCGCCGAGGATGTGCGCCGTCAGGCACTGAATGTCTTCCGCATGAAAATCCTCGGGGCCAAGGTGCATGAAGTGACCAACGGTTCCAGAACCCTCAAGGATGCCACCAATGAGGCCATGCGCGACTGGATGGCCTCGGTGGGCGACACTCACTATGTCATCGGCAGCGTGGTCGGTCCGCATCCGTTCCCGACCATCGTGCGGCAACTGCAGTCGGTGATCGGCCGCGAGTGCCGCGCGCAGTGCCTCAAGCAGGCTGGTCGGCTGCCGGATCTGGTGGTGGCCTGCGTCGGGGGCGGATCGAATGCCGCCGGGATTTTCAGCCCGTTTGAAGGCGATGCCGCGGTGCAGCTGTTGGGCATCGAAGCTGGCGGACGCTCGGATGAACCGGGGCAGCATTCGCGCAGTCTGGGAATGGGCGCGCCGGGCGTGCTGCACGGTTCCTACTCGTATGTCCTGCAGAATGCTGAGGGCCAGACCGCCGAGGTTCACTCCTGTTCGGCGGGCCTCGACTATCCCGGCGTCGGGCCGGAGCACTCATTTTGGAAGGACTCGGAGCGCGCTTCCTATGAGTCGTGCACCGATGCTGAGGCGCTGGAGGCGTTCCAGTTGCTGTCGCGGACTGAGGGAATCATCCCGGCGCTGGAGAGCGCCCACGCGGTGGCCGGAGCGATGCGCGCTGCCAGCCGATTGGGCGGGAGGGCCGACATCGTCATCAATGTGAGCGGTCGCGGCGACAAGGACATTGTCGAAGCGATGCGCCTGCTTGGCTCTTGAACTGATGCGTGCCCGTTCCAGCCGCCAGCGGTTCGTGGCCTATCTGGAACGGTTCCGGCGCGATCGTCAGCGGGCCGTCACCGAGGGCATCCACATCACCCGTCACGGCACCGAGCGGCCAACCGCCCGAACGCGCGGCACTCTGGAACTACTGCACGCATTCTGGGCGATGGCCAGACTGCACCGTGGCTCGATGACGGCCGCGCTCTGCGGATTGGCGGTATCCACCATCCTCGGCCTCTTGCCCCCAGCGGCCACCAAGTTCACCATCGACAATGTTTTCGGCAGGCAGCCGCTGAGCGCGGCAGTGCGCGGGCTGTTCCCGGCCGATTGGACCAAGCTCGACACTCCCGGCGGATTGCTGGCGGCGCTGGCCATCGGACTGCTGGGGGTGTCGCTCATCAGCGTGCTGTTCGGCATCTTCAGCCGCTGGCAGGCCACCCGCACCGCCAAGCGCATGCACGTGGAACTCAAGCGCCGCGTCTTCGATCACGCGGCGCGGCTGAGCCTAGATCGGGTGCAGCAGATGCGCTCGGGTGGCACGGTGAGCATGCTGCGCGAGGATGGCCAGTCCGCTGGCGACCTGATTTTCAGCCTGATCTATAACCCCTCGCGCGCTCTCATCCAACTGCTCGGCAGCATGGTCGCCCTGGCGGTGACCGACTGGCGTCTGCTGCTAGGCTCGATCGTGCTAGTTCCGGCGGTGTGGTACTCGCACCGCACCTGGATCGGCCGCCTGCGACCGATGTACCGCGACATCCGGGCCCAGCGCGATCGCATCGACGCCCATGCCACCGAAGTCTTCGGCGGTATGCGCGTGGTGCGCGGCTTCGCCCGCACCGGCGGCGAGCAGGCCCGCTACACCACCGGCAATCACCTAATGGCCCGGCAGGAGCTGCGCACCTGGTGGTGGGCCCGCGGAGTGGAGATCGCCTGGGCGCTCTTGGTTCCGGCTGCCAGCGCGGCGCTCCTGTGGTACGGGGGCACGCAGGTGCTGAACGGTTCGATCACCGCCGGTGATCTGGTGCTCTTCCTC
>SYPI01000031.1 GCA_005804005.1 Planctomycetia bacterium | reverse complement strand
TGGACGCGGTCGGTGAACACGCGCTCGCGGCCGAGTTTGGATTCTTCGTCGCCGGTGGTGCGCACCACCATGTTGGGCTGGATGAAGGCCAGTTGCCGGTCGAAGCGCTTGAAACTGCCATAGAGGTCGCCGAACTGCACCCCCGCCTCGGGGTCGCCGCTGGCGATGGTGTAGGCCAAGAACAGGAGTTGTCCGTCGATGCTGGTGGGCAGTTCCGCTTTGAGATCGACACCCTTTTCGTCCTTCCACATGCGGAACAAACCGGGCACGCCATCAAGATTGGAGACCACTTCGACATACTTGGCCTCAGTCGGGTTCCACTTGGGAAGGGTGGGGTCGAGGGTGAGTGCGTCGGGGGTTTTCTTGGCCTCGGCGTCTCCTGGCTGGGTGCCTGCGGAATCAGGTGACTGCGGCAGCGCGGGCGTCGCCAGCAGCAGGGCGCTCAGTGAGGCGATTCCGAAGCGAGCAAGAAAGGTGATGTGGCGCGTTGGCATGGTGGTGATCTCTCCTGAGCACCGCAGTGCAAGGGCAGCGAGTTTACGCCTCCAGAGGTCCCGCGGATCGGGGGAACTCGCCGCGCGATCACAACCCCCAGAGTTTGAGGGCCTGCCAGTAGGTCCAGGCCACTGAAGCGAAGGCGCTCGCGGCGATGGAAAACAGGACTACCAGGAGCATCAGGACCAGGAATGCCACACTGCGGCGCCAGCGGCCGCGAGGAGCCCCGCGCCAGAGCACCGCAGTGCCGATCACTGGTGCCGGGGCTACCAGTGCCAGCGCCAGCAGGATGTGCCGCACCACAACTGTCGAACCGATCAGCCACTCCGGCAGCACAGCCATCACCACGAACAGGGCACCGGTGACCAAGATGGGCGTGCTGCCAGCCCCGATGGTCGCCAACCAGGTGGTGGCCACCGATGCGGCGCGAATCGAGCCATCACGGCGCAGCAATTCCTCACCCGGAGCATCGGACCAGTGGTCGCGCCGCGACCAGACGGCAACGCGCAGTACGAATGGGAACAGTGCGGTTGCCAGCAGGTAGCCCAGGGCGATGACCGCTGCACGCTGGACATCGGGGGACAACGGTCTGGTGCGATCCAGAATGATGGCGCGATCAGCCCAGCCCGCAAGCATGGTGCCTGGGTAGGCGAACTCCAAGCTCGCGTCGACACAGCCGGTGTAGAAGTAGGTGCGCTGCTCATCACCGGACATCGAAAGTACGCCCGCGAGCGAGACGAACTCCGGGGAGAGGCGCGTCAGAACCACATCGCCCATGCTGAGCGGGCTGCCATCCTTCATGCCGCGGCTGAAGCAGACGAATCGCTGGGTTGTGTTCCTGTCCGCGTAAAAGCTCTGGCTCTCGACCACGCGCCCGCTCGACGGATCAACCCCGGCAATCAGCACCACTCGCCCGGCTACAAAGAACCATAGGCCCAGCGCCACGGCGTAGGCGAGACGGAACAGCCGCGGGTTCCATGCGCCAGTGCGCGGGTCGCCGCGCTGTAGAACCTCCCAGAACCCGGTCGGGGGAAGCGCAATGCTCGGCAACCACATCCGACGCGTTCTCAGGAATGCCAATGCCCCTCTCCGCGCCTTGTCGGGGGCGTGGATCGAGCCACACTCAGGGCAGGTTGTCCCATCGGCTGCCGCGCCCAGTTCGTAGCCGCACCCAAAGCAGCGCATGGGTTGAGGGTACTCACGGGGTAGGCTGAACGAGGCGCATGACGATCAAGCCCGAACGCACTGACAGCCCACGGGGGCCCGCCGAACAGTGGGGCTGCCGCGAGACACCCGACAGCGGATTCGTCCTCTTCTGGCCGCACCGGGATGCCCCGCTGGTGGCCGACATCGGGCGGGCCGTCTCAAGTTGGGTGGGCAGCGTTGACGGAGTGCCACTGGAACCCATCAGCACCGTGGCCGATGCCAAGTGGTCGGTGCGGCTGGGCGTTCCCGGCGTGAGTTCGCCGCTGGTGATCTGGGCGCAGTCGGCGGCGGCGCTGGAGCCGACTGGAAGCGAAGCTCTCGACCGGGCCATTGGCAACTGCCCGTGGGTGGTCTGCGCGCAGTGTGCTCTGACTCCGGGCGAAGCGGCCGATGAGTACTTCATGCTGGTGTCGCTCCTGGCCTCATTGGCTCCGGAGACCCCGGCGATTCTGGACATGGTCACCGCCGAGTGCATCGTGCAGCGCACTCTGCACGATGACTTTCTGGCCGCCGACGCCGTCCCAAGCGAATCCCATCTGTATTCCAAGGCGCGTTATGAATCGCCCGACTATCGCACCACGGTCATGCTGGCCACCCATGGGCTGGTGCGCTGCGGATTGCCGGAGTTGGAAGTGCTCGATGTGCCCACTAACCGTCAGCGCGAAGCGGCGGTGCTCTTGGACATCGCCGCCGGTCTGGCCTTGGAAGTGGGGCTGCCAGCGCCCGATGGTGATTTCGAAATCGGCCTCGACCTGCGAGTGCGAATGCGGCGGCCCGCCGAGGTGGTCGCCGCCTTGCCACCCAAAGCGCCCGGGTCAGCCAAGTGGCGGAAGGCGGCGGAGCAGTCGGCATTCGATGCGCTTCTGCCGCGGGCTACGCTCTGTGATGGTGAGACGGGGGCGCCGTGCCCGCTGGCGTTGATTGAGGCGCTGGCCATCGGTGAGGCGCCGGTGTTCGTTTGTCACGCAGCGCGGAGGCAACTCATTGTCCGGGCCCGCCGGTCGTATCCAACATTTGCCATGGCCTTCGCATCGCTGGCTGCCGATGGTCATCCCCGATGGCAGTCCGTCGCCCAGCGGGCGTTTCTGGTGCAGGCGGCCGATGTCGAGGAGGCCAGCGACGACGGAGCCAGCCCACCTGGTACTCAGCGCTGGTGGCGGGTGGAGGGGATCGAAGGCGACAGCGTGCGCGTGCGACCCACCGAGGGCGATGGACCGATGCGCAGGCTGGCGCGCGGCGAAGTTCTTGATTGGCGCGCCGACTTGCCAGTACCCGGCGGGCCATTCGGCCCGTGGGACCCGGAAGAACTGCTCTCGGCAGTAGATTCACTGCGCGAGCGGGAGGCCGAGGCGTGACTTCTGACGGGCTGGTGACGGTGTTCTCTGCGGCGTCGGAGTTCGAAGCGCGCACGGTGTCGTCTGTGCTCGAGGAAGCCGGGATTGACGCGGTGGTCTTCCCGACGGCCATTTCGATGCTGGGCTTCCACCTCGCCGCGCAGTCCTTGGGCGGTATTCCAGTGCAGGTGCGCCCCGAGGACGAGGAGCGGGCCCGCGGCGCATTGCGATTGCACCGCTACATCGCCAGCAGCGTCGACTGGGACTCGGTCGATGTGGGTGACGAGGATGCCGAG
>SYPI01000231.1 GCA_005804005.1 Planctomycetia bacterium | reverse complement strand
GTCGAAGACGCGAACGACCCGACCGGTGGTGTGCACCGTGCGGCAACCGGGCAGAGTCACGTCCATCTCCACAACTGTTCCTTCATCCAGCGCTTCATCCAACTCGAACCGAATCCCGGTGATTGAAACGTCATAGGCGTGCCCTTCCAGCTCGTGAGCCGGGAACGCCATTGCGCTGAATCTGGGATTGGTACCGGTCCCGCCTTCCGGCGGTGCCGCGCGGACCACCACATGTGTGTATGGCGCCTGAAGGCCGAAGCGATCGGCTCCCCGGCGGTTGGACTTCACCATCAACATGTGACGACTCGTGAGGGGTGCGAGGGGGTCATCTTGGTTCCATCCGTGGTTTCCGAACCGTTACGTGCGCGCACAGCCTGTTGCACACTTGTTATCGACATCCCGGGTTGCCGTCTTGAAAGCCGACTACTCAACCCGTCACACCCAAATCTGCCACCGCTCTGGCGCCTTTCAACTGGAATCGGTTGGATATCCTCGCGGCGTGGCGGCATACCTAGTTGAGGCGGCGAGAGTCCCTGTGAATGCGCAAATGAGCGCGCTTTGGTGCACTCGGGGGCGGCCTTGAAGGGCTCCCGCGTGGCGGTCTTGGGATACGGAAATCAGGGGCGGGCACAGGCCCTGAACCTGCGCGACAGCGGTGTGGAAGTGATGGTCGGCCATCGGGTTGGGTCATGCACGGCGGAGCTAGCCAGAGCGGACGGCTTCACTCCTTGCCTGCTCGCTGACGCGGTTCCAACAGCAGATCTGGTGGTCATCACCGCGCCAGACGAAGCGCATCCGCAGGTCTGGGAAGCGATTGCCAGATCGGTAACCCCTGAAACAGTCATTGGTTTCTGTCACGGACTTAGTGTGCATTTCGCTCTGGTCAAGATTCCAACTTCGCACGGCGTGGTGCTGGTGGCACCCAAGGGACCCGGGGCTTCGCTGCGCCAGCAATTTGTGCAAGACCTTGGCATTCCGGCACTTGTGGCCACACATCAGCCGGGCACCCAGCCAGCCCGGACGCTTGAACTGCGCAACGGTTGGGCGGCAGCAATCGGCTGCACCCGAGCCGGGATCATCGAGACGAGTTTTGCTGCCGAGTGCATCACAGACTTGTTCGGCGAGCAGGCGGTGCTCTGCGGAGGCATCTCCGAACTGATCCGCGCGGCCTTCGAGACGCTGGTCGAGGCTGGCTACCCTGCGGACTTGGCTTACAACGAGTGCTGTCAAGAAGTCGCCTTGATCGGCGATCTCATCCTCAAGCGCGGACTCGCGGGGATGCAGTCGGCGATCAGCACTACAGCCGCGTTTGGAATCGTCGACGCGGGGCCACGCCTCATTGACCCGGGCGTGCGCCAACGCCTGCGCGAAGTTCTCCGTCGGGTTGAGTCGGGTGAGTTTGTCACAGACCTGATGACTGATGCTGCCGATGGCATGAAGCGGCTGCACCAGTCGCGCGCTGCGGCGGCGGAGCATCCGATTGAGCGGGCTGCCGAGAAATGGCGCGCCGAGTCTGGCAAGAGCCGATGAGCATCTTCGACGCCATCGTGCTTGGCCTGGTGGAGGGGATCACCGAGTATCTGCCAGTCAGTTCCACCGGCCACCTGATTCTGGCGTCGTGGTTGCTTGGGCTGGACGACTCCCCGGTGCAGCGCGCCGCGATGCACCAGTTTGAGATCATCATCCAGGGTGGGGCGATTCTGGCGGTGATTGGCCTCTACCGTCGGCCGATCGCGGTGATGCTGCGCGGGCTAGCAAGTCTGGCCTATCCGGCTTGGCGCGGGCCGCGCGCGCGCAATGGGCGCCTGCTGTTGCGCAACATCATCCTCTCCTGCCTTCCCGCGGCGATCCTTGGCCTGCTGCTGCGGGCTTGGATCAAGGAGCGATTTTTTGCTCCGGCGCCGGTTCTGCTGGCGCTCGGGCTCGGTGGCGCACTGATGGTCGCGCTAGCGCCTTGGCACAAGGATCGGCTGAAGCGGATGGGCGGCGACAGCGCCGAGGCCATGGCGCAACTTTCGATGAGCGCGGCGCTGACTGTCGGGTTGCTGCAGTGTCTGGCGCTCTGGCCAGGCACCAGCCGCTCGCTGGTGACCATCCTCGGCGGGATGATGGTGGGCCTGTCGCCGCGCCGCGCCGCCGAATACTCATTCCTGCTGGCGCTGCCGGTGCTAGGCGGGGCATGTCTGGTTGAAGGGCGGGAGGCATTGTCGGACCCCGAAGGCTTCTTCACTGCCATTGGCGGCGTCGCCCCGGCGTTGATTGGGTTGCTGGTGGCGACCGTATCGGCGGCCTTCGCCATTCGCTGGCTAGTGGAGTGGCTGTCGCGCTCGACACTGGGCGTGTTCGGCTGGTGGCGCATTGGTTTGGCGAGCGCCCTCGGCTTGGCCGCCGCCCTGGGCTGGCTGAATATCTCCGGCGGCTAGACTCAATCTGTGGGCCAATTCGCACTAGGCATTCGAAGTCTGCTCATCAAGGGGGCGGTGTTCTTCGTGATGGCCGCGCTACTGGCTTGGACCCTCGGCGGGGCGTTGTGGCCACGAACTCCGCAGGTGGCGGTGGGGCCGGTGACATTCGCTGGTGGGCAGTATGAACTGCAGCTTTCACAGAGTCTGGTGAGCGACTGCACCGGATGGCAGATTGT
>SYPI01000230.1 GCA_005804005.1 Planctomycetia bacterium | reverse complement strand
GTCGCGGGCCTTGGTGATCGCAGGCAGAAGGATCGCGATCAGCAAGGCGATGATGGCAACGACGATCAGGAGTTCGACGATGGTGAAGGCACGCTTGCGGGTGGGCACGGCGGGGTGTCCTTTCGGGGGCTGGCGGAGGAATCGAGTTTCAAGAATAGTCGAAGGAGAATCGATTCAGCCGGGATTTCTTGAGCAGTGTGAGTTCATCCGCAGTGGTCATGGCAGCGGATGCGCAGACTCCAGGATCGGTGTTCGGTTGTGGCCATAGGGCGATAACTCCCGGCCGTGATGAGGGACTAGGCTGCGGCAACATGGAGAGTCCACCCATGTCAGTCCCGCGGCTGGTGGCCACTTGGAGATTCGGCCTGGGCGCCTGTGATGCGGCGTGGTCGTTGCTCGAGCAGGGCGATGGGCCGGGCGCGGTGGTGGCGGCATGCGACCACGCCGAGCGCGATCCGACGGTCGATTCGGTCGGCTACGGCGGCATCCCAGATGGTTCGGGAAGGGTGACGCTCGACGCCTCATATATGGAGTCGCCGCGCGTGGCAGCCGGTGTCTGTGTGGTTGGCCGCCATCTGGCGGTGGCGCAGATCGCCCGACTGGCCGCCGAGCGAACCCGGCAGGTACTGATCGCTGGTCCGGGCGCTGACGAGTTCGCGCAGCAGGCGGGAGTTGAGTCGGCAGCCCTGCTGAGCCCAACTGCCGCGATGGCGCCGCAGGGCGCCGGGGCGCATGACACCATTGGTGTGCTGGGAGTAGATGCGGCCGGGCGGCTGTTCGGAGCGTGTTCGACCAGCGGGCTCGGGCGCAAGCGTCCCGGCCGGGTTGGAGACTCACCGATCATCGGTCATGGGCTCTATGTGGATCCGGAGGTGGGGGCGGTCACGGCCACCGGCACAGGTGAGTTGATCATGCGGGTCTGCGGCTCGTTTCTGGCGGTGGAACTGATGCGGCGGGGGGCGTCAACGCTTGATGCGCTGCAGGAAGTGCTCCAGCGGATTGATCGGACGCTGGATGTGTCGCCGAGTGATCAGGTGGCGTTTCTCGCCCTGCGATCCGACGGGGAGTGTGCTGGCGCGGCGCTGATCAACGGATTCGAGTTTGCGATGCGCGACAGTGCAGGCGCGCGACTGTGCGGACCCGGTGTGACCATCCATCATCGGCCGGCCAACCAATCATGAAGCTCTACACCAGAACCGGAGATGACGGATCGACCGGACTGTTCGGCGGGCGGCGCGTGGGCAAGGATGATCTGCGCCTCGATGCCTACGGAACGGTCGATGAGTGCAATGCGCATGTCGGAGCGGCCCGGGCTGTTCCGTTGGGGAAGGACGCTGCGGCAGCTGCGCGGCTGGATCAGATTCTCGCCGCAGTGCAGTCGCGGTTGTTCGATTTGGGCGCAGACCTTGCTACCCCGGAGGATTCGCCGGGGGCCAAGACTGTGCGGCGGCTGGACGCGGCGGATGTGGCGGAGGCGGAACGGTGGATCGACGAAGTGGACGGTGGCAATCCCCCCATCCGCACCTTCATTCTTCCCGGCGGCGGCGAATGTGCGGCGCGTCTGCATGTGGCCCGCACAGTGTGTCGCCGCGCCGAGCGGCTGATGGTGGCGCTGTCCCGGCGCGAGATGGTGAATCCGCAGGCCATCATCTGGGTGAATCGGCTGAGTGACTTGCTTTTCGCCCTAGCGCGGCGCGTCAATGCGCTGCATGGCATCTCAGACACTCCCTGGTCATCTCGTCCGGCCAAGTGATCGGCGCGGTCGTTTACGGAGTCAGGTGCCGAAGATTCGGTCGCCGGCATCGCCCAGACCGGGGCGGATGTAGTGCTTCTCATCGAGGGTGCGGTCAAGCGCCGCAGCAAACACCGGCAGTTCCGGGTGCTCACACTCCAGCCGCTTGATTCCCTCCGGTGCCGCCACCAGGCACATCATGCGGATGTCACGGCAACCGCGCTGGCGCAGGTTGGCAATTGCCGCACAGGCTGAACCGCCGGTGGCGATCATTGGATCGGTGACCAGCACCGGGCCGGCGGCGATGTCATCGGGCAGCCGCATGTAGTAGTGCTCGGGCTGCGCGGTGGTCTCGTCGCGCCGGATTCCCACATGGCCCACGCGCGCCTCAGGGAGAAGTTCGAGAACCGCATTGGCCAAGCCCAAGCCGGCGCGCAGCACCGGCACCACGGTGATCGGCCGGGCCAGCCGCCAGGCGCGCATCTTTTCAAGTGGGGTTTCGATTTCGATCTCTACCAGCTCTAGGTCGCGCAGCGCGTCGTAGGAGAGCAACGCAGCAACCTCACTGAGGATGCGTCGAAAGGCCGCCGGAGCGGTGTTCTTGGCGCGCAGCAGCCCGAGCTTGTGACGGATTAGCGGATGATCGACCACATGCAGCGACATGGCTACATCTTCGGCGGGGCAGTGATTCCGAGCAAGGAGAGTCCATCCGCCAGCGTGCGCCGGGTCAGTTCGCACAGGTGCAGGCGGCTGCCAGCCACCCTGGGATCGGGGCACTTCAGCACCGGGCAGGACTGGTAGAAGCCGTTGTAGGCATTGGCCAGGTCGAACAGGTAGGCGCACAGGCGGGCTGGCTGCAGGTCGTTGGCTGCGCTGCGCAGCGCCGCCCCGTAGCGCAGCAGGCGCAGCGCCAAGGCGCGCTCGTTTGGCTCCGCCGGGTCGATCGGCGTGGTGATGTCGGCCGCTGAGTCGCCTGCCTTGCCCACTATCGACGCGATTCTGGCGTGGGCGTACTGGATGTACGGCCCAGTGTCGCCCTCGAAACTAACCATGCGATCGATGTCGAAGGTGTAGTCGCTGGTGACATCGTTGGAGAGGTCGGCGTACTTCACGGCGGCGATCCCCACTGCCAGACCGATTCCATCCAGTTCGGCGGCGCATAGCCCGCCAGTCGGAGACTCCGGCTGTGCGGCGCGGGTCCGCACCTGCGCGCGACCGCGCTCGATGGCTTCGCTCAGCAGACTCATGAGCGTGACATTGCGACCGGAGCGGGTCTTGAGCGGCTTGCGGTCGTCACCGAGCACCGCGCCGAATGGCAGGTGGATGAGTTCGGCCTGCGTGCCGTCGGGAAGTTTGTCCCAGCCGATGAGCCGGACCGCGTCGAACACATCGCGGAAGTGATCTCGTTGTCGGGCATCGACCACATAGACCACCTTGCCCGCGCCGAGGGTCTGCACGCGGTAGCG
>SYPI01000229.1 GCA_005804005.1 Planctomycetia bacterium | reverse complement strand
GGCCTGCACGCCGCTGGCGTGCCACTGCTGGGCACCGGCATCGAGTCCATCGATCTGGCTGAGGACCGCGATCGTTTCAAGGCACTGGTCGAACAACTGGGATTGCGCCAACCAGACAGCGGCATTGCCCGCAGCCTCGATCAGGCCGTTTCAATCGCCGGGCGCATCGGTTACCCGGTGCTGGTGCGACCCTCGTATGTTCTCGGCGGTCGCGGCATGGAAACCTGCTTCGACGAATCCGCCCTGCGGCGCTACATGAGCGAGGCGGTTGATGTGAGCGAGTTGGCCGACCGGCCAGTGCTGATCGATAGGTTTCTCTCCGATGCCATCGAGATCGATGTCGATGTGGTGGCCGATTTCCGGCCCGACGAGGCCAGTCGATCTCGACAACTGGAACTGCCTCCGGCTCCCGGGCACGCCTTGGTCTGCGGCACCATGGAGCACATCGAGGAAGCTGGCATCCACTCTGGCGACTCGACCTGCACCATCCCGCCGTACTCACTATCTCGCCCAATCATCGAGCGGGTGCGCGAGCAGGCCCGCAGTCTGGCCCGCGCCCTGCGGGTCCGTGGCCTGATGAATGTGCAGATGGCCTGCAAGGACGACATCCTCTATCTGCTGGAGGTGAACCCGCGTGCCTCGCGCACCTCGCCGTTCGTCGGCAAGGCCAAGGGTGTGGCCTGGCCGCGAATTGCCGCGAAGGTGATGATGGGCGCCAGTCTGGAAGGGCTGGGAATCCGCGAGGTTCCCGACACCGGCTTCTTCAGCGTCAAAGAGAGCGTGTTTCCGTTCGCCAAGTTCCCCGGCGTGGATGTGATTCTCGGCCCGGAGATGCGCTCGACCGGCGCAGGGATGGGGGCCGACCGCAGCCTGCCCGTGGCTTTCGCCAAGGCGCAGATGGCCGCCGGAGTTTTCCTGCCAACCAGCGGCTCGGTGTTCCTCTCGGTGCGCGACGCCGACAAGGGGCACGCCGTCGAACTGGCTCGCACTCTGCAAGCCATGGGATTCACCGTCCTGTCTTCGCGCGGGACGGCCGATTTCCTAGCGCGTCACGGAGTCAGTGTGCAGTCGATCGCCAAGATCGCTGAGGGGCTGCGGCCCAACATTCTGGACACCATCACCAATGGCGAAGTGAAACTACTAATCAACACCGCCACGCAGAAGGGGGCGCGCACCGATGAGGGGCGAATGCGTGCTCACGCCACTCGCTACGGCGTGCCGATGCTGACCACGGTGGCCGGGGCGAGAGCCGCGGTGCAAGCGATCGCTGCGCTGCGGGAGGGCGAGTGGGATGTCCGCGCCACGCAGGATTACTTCCCGCATCTGGCGCGAGATGCGGCCGGGCCAACGGCGCGGGCCGCGGCGCCTACGCCAACGGTGGCACTGCCGCTAACCGGATCACCAGCGCCGACTGGGCCAGCGCCCTCGACGAGCGCAACTCCGCTCGCGCTAGGATGCGCCGCCTCATGACGCCTCTCGCCACGGCGGTTCCCCTTTCCACTGGAGGCTGGGCGCAACTGGCCGTCCACGCCATCGTGATCGTGGTCATGCTCCATGTGATCCTGATCGGGTGCGCCTACCTGATCATGCTGGAGCGCAAACTGAGCGCCTGGATGCAGGACCGCGTTGGTCCCAACCGCGTCGGGCCGGCGGGCCTGCTGCAGCCAATCGCCGACGGTCTCAAGTTCTTCCTCAAGGAGGACTACACCCCGGCAGCTGTCGAGCGCACACTCTTCACGCTGGCCCCGATGTTCATCATGGTGCCGGCCATGATCGGCTTCGTCATCGTTCCCTTCGGTGGCGCTCTGCAGATGGACACGCTGCCATTCGGACTGGCGGCCCTGCTGGGCTGCGAGGGCCAAGTGGTGCGCATCGTCGGCGCGGAACTGAATGTCGGCGTCATCTATCTGGTGACCGTCGGCGCGCTGGGTGTCTACGGTGTGGCGCTCGGCGGCTGGGCCAGTGGCAGCAAGTACTCATTCCTCGGCGGGCTGCGGGCCAGCGCCCAGATGGTCTCCTACGAGATTCCAATGGGCCTCTGCCTGCTGGCGGTGGTGCTGGCCTCCGGCACGCTCGACACCTACGGCATCATCGAGCAGCAGCAGCGCACCGCCTGGAATGTGATCCAGCAGCCGATCGCCGCCATCATTTTCTACACCTGCATGCTGGCCGAATCGAACCGCGCGCCTTTCGACTTGGCCGAAGCTGAGAGTGAACTGGTTGGTGGATACCACACTGAGTATTCGTCGATGCGTTTCGCCATGTTCTTCTTGGGCGAGTACTTCCACATGGTCACCGGCGCGGCCTTCTTCACCTTGCTGTTCTTGGGCGGCTGGTCGCTCGACCCGGTGGCTGGCCTGCTGCCAGCGGGGTGGGAACTGCCCGCCGCCGGTTCCATCGCCCTGGTGTTGGCGCAGGTAGTCATCGTGCTGGCCAAAATCCTCTTCATGATTTCACTGGGCATGGCGGTGCGCTGGACCCTGCCGCGATTCCGCTTTGACCAACTGATGCGGCTGGCTTGGGAAGGAATGATTCCGACCGCGATTCTGGCACTTAGCGCTGTGGCTGTGATGGTTTTCCTCGGCATGCAAGACTGGATGTGGCTGGCCTCACTCGGCTGCCTCATCATCATCGGCCTGATCCACCCGCTGATGCCGCGCCAAGCCAACCCGAATCATCGGGTGGAACTGGTCGGCAGCCGCTTCAGCGCGCCGTCGGTGGGTGGCGAGCGGGGGGCGTAGCCCGTGGGCGAGGCGATCGCCCGAGCATGGTCAACAGTGCGGGGATGCCTGGCGCTTCTGCAACTGGGCTTGGCCACTGGCTTCCGCATTCGCGGCGCGTACTGGTCGTGGCGAATGCAGACGGCGTTCGGCGCCGATCGTTCCCGCTGGCCCACATCGACCCAGCGGCGCACCGCAATGTTCGAGTACGCCCGCTGGTCAGCGCACATGCGCGCCATGCGCTGAGCGAAGTTTCGCCGCTGCCAACTTGTGCCCGCGCCATCTTGAGGCATACATTGTTGCCAAGGGACTCCTCCGCGAGTCACCCGCAGACGCCGGTCGAACCTCCGACTCGACTGGCGTCTGTTTTCATCGGCGGAATCGGCCATCCGGCCGGGACGGATCTGGCCAGCGATAGACTCGCCCCGTGGCCCGCACCAAGACTTCGTTTCTCTGTCGGGAGTGCGGCGCGGCTCAACCGCGCTGGATGGGCAAGTGCCCCGAGTGTGGGGCGTGGGATGCCCTGGAGCAGTTTTCACACGAGGGAACCGAGGCGGAGCCCGGGTGGGCTGCCGGAGCAGACGGCGATTCATCACCGCGGGAGGTCGCCCGCCCGCTGGTTGAAATCGAAGCCTCAGCGGTCGACCGATTGCCGACTGGGTTGAGTGAACTCGACCGCTGCCTCGGCGGCGGCATGGTCGCTGGCAGCGCCACGCTGGTGGGTGGCGACCCGGGAATCGGCAAGAGCACGCTTCTGCTTCAGGCCATGGCCCGGTTGGCGCAGAGCGGTACCCGCGTGCTCTACGCCACCAGCGAAGAGTCTGCGCAGCAGGTGCGCATGCGAGCCGAACGCGTACTCCCCGAGCATGGCGCAGGCCGAGAAAACCTGTTTCTTCTGGCCGAGTCCAGTCTGGCGCGAATCCTCGAGCAGGCCCGTAAGGTGAAGCCCGCGGCGATGGTCATCGACAGCATCCAGATGGTTTGGCGTCACGATCTGGATTCTGCTCCCGGCTCGGTCGCCCAGTTGCGGCGCTGCGCGCTGGAACTGGTGCAACTGGCCAAGAGCAGCGGCTGTGCTGTGACCATCATCGGTCATGTCACCAAGGAAGGCGATCTGGCCGGCCCCAAGCTCCTCGAGCACATGGTGGATGTGGTGCTCAACTTCGAGGGCGACCGCCACCATGCCCACCGAATCGTGCGCGCCGTGAAGAATCGCTTCGGCAGCACGCACGAGATCGGACTCTTCGAGATGACCGGCGCTGGTCTGGCCGAGGTTGATGAAGGCGCATTTGTCGCCCCCGGTTCGCAAGGCAGACCCGGGCTGGTGGTGTTTCCGACGCTGGCTGGTTCGCGCTGCATACTTGCCGAGGTGCAGGCGCTCACCGCCACCGGTTTCCTCGGCTCAGCCAAGCGCCGCTCGAGCGGCATCGACAGCGCGCGCCTCACCATGCTGGTGGCGGTGCTGGAAAAGCACGCTGGCCTGCGACTGGCAGATCAGGATGTCTACGCCGCCGTCGCCGGTGGCCTGCGGATCATCGAGCCAGCCGCCGATCTGGCGGTGTGCGTGGCGGTCGCCGGATCAATGCTCGGTCGCAGTTTGGCGCCGGGAGTTGCGCTGGTGGGCGAAGTCGGTCTGGCGGGGGAAATCCGCGCCGTTCCGGCGCTTCCCCAGCGCGTTGCCGAAGCGTTGCGCCGCGGCTGCAATTCGGTGGTGATCCCGGCCACGCAGGCCAGCGCCGTGAAGGACCGGGCCTCCTGCACCATCGGCGTTGCCAATCTTGATGCGGCAATTGCCTTGCTGGGCTGAAGGCGTGCGGCCGCCAGATTCGCCCGATTCATCTGCTAGCCTCTTCCCCGCCGTGGCCGACTTTCTGGCAATGGAAGGACTCTCCCGGGGTGAGATTGTGCGTTTGCTCGACGCGGCCGCGCGCCTGCTCCCGGTGGCTGGCGGGCTCGCCAAGGCCCCCGAGTCGCTCGCGGGCAAACTGGTCGCCAACATCTTCTTTGAGGACTCCACCCGCACCCGCTGTTCGTTCGAGGTGGCCGCACTGCGGCTTGGCGCGCGAGTGGTCAACCTGACCGCCGGTGGCTCGAGCGCCAGCAAGGGTGAATCCCTGCTGGACACCGCCCTGAATGTCGAGGCAATGGGGGTCTCGGCAATCGTGGTCCGCTGTGCCATCTCCGGTGGCGCCGAATTGGTGGCACGGACCTGCGCCTGTCCGGTGATCAATGCCGGAGACGGTCGCCACGAACACCCGACCCAAGGGCTGCTCGATCTGGCCACTGTTAGAGAGGCGTTCGGTTCGAT
>SYPI01000228.1 GCA_005804005.1 Planctomycetia bacterium | reverse complement strand
CTCCGCGATGCAGGAGATGTTCGACTGCTACCAGACCATTGGCTACAACCGCAAGGGCGTGGTGCTCTTCACCGGTTACTACGCGCCGGAGTTCCGCGGCAGCCGCACCCAGCAGGGGCAGTTCCAGTATCCGCTCTACCGTCGGCCCCCCGATCTGGTCACCGATCCGGTGACCGGCGAACCGCGCGGACGGCAGATGCCCGATGGCTCACTCGCTCCGTGGCCGGGCCGTGCCGAACTCGAAGCCACCAAGCCGTTCGCTGGCACCGAGTTGGTGTGGCTCACCAGCCCGCTCGACACCTACATCATTCAGGTGAATGGCTCAGCCAAGATCATCTTGGATGACGGCAAGATCATGTTTATCGGCTACGCCGGCAAGACCGACGGCGCGTATGTAGGCCTCGGCGAGACACTGGTAAACGCCGGCATCGTCAAGGAGGCTGAGCTCAGTCTGCCCAAGGTGCGCGAGTGCTACACCCGCAACCCGGCGCAGGTGACCGAGTTCATCAATCAGAACAACTGCTATGTGTTCTTCACCGACTACGACGGCAGAAACTGGCCAGCGGGCAGTCTGGGAGTGAGGGTGACTGAGCGCGAGACGCTGGCCACCGACAAGAAGGTTTATCCGCCCGGCGGCATTGTGCTGGTCGAGACGCAGGCCATCTCCACCAGCAAGACCAAGGAGCCGTTCAACCGATTCATGCTCGATCAGGACACCGGCGGCGCCATCCGCGCCCCGGGACGCGCCGACATCTTCATGGGCGTTGGCCTCGGCGCAGAGATCCTTGCCGGCGGCCAGTATGCCGAAGGAACCATGTACTACTTCTTCCTCAAGCCGGAATTCGTCTCGCAGTACCCGCTTCCGGTGAAGGAGAAGCAACCAGCAACCAAGGGCACGAAGCCCAAGGAGCCGGTGGCCAGCCGCGCCGCAGTCGCAGCGGAGCCAACGGCATGATTCGCAGGGCGCGCATGGAGGCGCCCGTCAACAGCGAGCCTCGGGAGGGCTCGTTGGGGGCGTAGGGTAGGAAAGGGAAGGCTGTGCGCCACGAGCGCACAGCGACTGGATGTTCGGCGTTGGCCCTGGTGCGAAGTGCGCCGGGGCCGCGTCGTTTCCGTAGGATGACTCGCCCATGTCGCTGGCCGTAGACCTGCACGATGTCGCCAAGACCTACCGCGGTGGAGTGCGGGCGTTGCGGGGCGTTTCGGTGCAGGTCGGGGCCGGAGAGATATTCGGCCTGCTTGGGCCCAACGGCGCTGGCAAGAGCACGCTGGTCAAGATCATGATGACCGTGGCTCATGCCACAAGGGCGTCGGGCACGGTTCTGGGGGAGTCGATCGGGCACAAACAGACTCTGGCGAAGGTTGGTTACCTCCCCGAACACCATCGGTTCCCGTCGTACCTAACCGGACGGCAGGTGATCGAATTCTTCGGCGCCCTAGCTGGCATGGAGCGCGCCGCGCGCCGCAAGAGTGCCGCCCGGGCACTGGAGTTGGTTCGCATGGAGGACTGGGCCTCGCGCCGCATGGCCACCTACTCCAAGGGAATGCAGCAGCGCATTGGCATCGCTGTGGCCATGGTCAACGACCCGCAACTGATTGTGCTCGATGAGCCAACCGACGGCGTAGACCCGGTCGGCCGGGCTGAGATTCGCGACATGCTGCTGCAAATGAAATCCGAGGGGCGCACCGTGTTCCTGAACAGCCACCTGCTCAGCGAGGTGGAACAGGTCTGTGACCGGGTGGCCATCATGGTGCAGGGGCAGGTGGCTTCGCAGGGGACGATCCATGAACTGACTGCGGCCAGCCGGCGCTTTGAGATCGTGATCGAGGGTGAGCCTCCGGAGTGGTGGGCCGAACTAGGGAGGGTGCGCCGCGAGCGCGCCCCGGGACAGGCGACCGATGCGGCGCCTGGGGCATCGCGGCTGGTCCTGCTGCAAACCGAAGCCACCGGCGGGCAAGGGGTGATAGACCGATTGCGCAGCGAGCAGCGTGTCATTCTCTTTGCGGCCACGGTGCGCGAATCACTGGAGGATTTGTTCCTGCGGGCGGTGAACGATCCACTCACCGGGCAGGCCCGCGCTCCCGGTGCCGGAGGTGGCAAGTGAAATCGGTGAGGGCTCGTCAGACATGGGCGCTCTTTGTTGCCGCCTACCGCGAACTAAACGCGCGCAAGCTCTTCTGGCTCACCATCGTGCTCAGTGGATTGGTGGTAGGAGCGCTCTCCTGCGTCGGCATCGACGAAGAGGGGATCACCATCTGGCCCTTCGGGTTCATCGAAGACTCCGAGTTCTTCAACTCGAATGTCATTGCGGTTGAGACCTTCTACAAGATCATGTTTGTCAGTTTCGGAGTCACTTGGTGGCTGGGGCTGGGGGCCACGGCACTGGCACTGGTCTCCACCGCCAGCATCGTGCCGGATCTGGTCAGCGCCGGTGCGGTTGATGTGATGCTGGCCAAGCCGATCTCGCGCACCCGGCTCTTTCTCACCAAGTTCGCCACCGGATTGTTGTTCACGGCGCTGCAGGTGAGCGTGTTTGCCCTAGCGAGCTTCCTGGTCATCGGCGTTCGCGGCGGGGCCTGGGAGTGGGGGCTGTTCTTGGCTGTGCCGTTCGTGGTGGTCTCGTACTCGTACCTGTTTTCGGTCTGCGCCGTCATTGGGTTGGTAACCCGCTCGGCGGTGGCGGCGCTGCTGCTCACCGCGCTGTTTTGGATGTTCCTGTTTGGGATTCACACCAGCGACATGATCGTGAGCTTTGGTCGCATCGCCAGCGAGCTGGAACTGAAGGGCATCGAGCAGGCCATCGCTGCGGAGCAGGCCAATCCAACGCCGGCGACAAAGTCCTCTCTCCTGCCGGACCAGGCGCCCGAGGATGGCGAGACGGTGCAGATGGAAGACCTGCAGACTGCCTTGGCCGAGCAGCAGGCTGACAACGCACGATGGCAGACTGCGTATTTCTGGCTGCACGGCAGCAAGACAGTGCTGCCCAAGGTCACGGAAACCCTCGCGCTCTTGGAGCGGGTGTTGGTTGAGAAGGCTCGGTTGCCGCAATCTGAAGAAGACCGCGAATCGCGTCGCGGGCCGGGCGCGCGCATCTTCGGACTCGGGCGGGTGAAGCGCGCCGAATACGACACGGCCGTCGAGGCGGATGAGGCCAGCCGCGGAGTGGTCTGGACGATCGGCACCAGCCTGCTATTCGAGGCGGCGGTGTTGGCCCTAGCCACCTGGCGATTCAACCGCCGGGACTTCTAGAACCCAGCTCGGCGGCGCGATCCCGCGCGGCAGTCATGCCGTCGGCCACCGTCTGGGCCAAGTCGCGGTCGGCCCACACCGCCAGCGCTGCCGCCGTGGTTCCACCCTTGGTAACCACCTCGGCGCGCAACTGGGCCGGGTCGGCACCCGGCTCCATCAGCATGAGGGCCGCGCCGTGGAGGGTGTGCTGCACCAGCCGCAGGGCGTCTTCGTGCGACCAACCCAGCCGAACCGCACCGGCCACCCAAGCTTCGGCCAACGCGAAGGCATAGGCCGGTCCGGAACCACACACGGCAACAGCGGAGTCGAGCATGGATTCGGGCGCTTCCAGTACGGCACCGACGGACTGGAACAGTCGTCGGGCAAGTGCGGCGTCTTCGTCGGTGGCGCTCGGATCGCGGGCGAGCACGGTCATACCCGCGCCGACGCGCGCGGGAAGGTTTGGCATGGCCCGCACCACGCGGGCGTTGGTGCCCAGTGTCTGGCGCATGGCATCGGCGGTGATTCCGGCCATCACGCTCAACACCAGAGTCGGATGGGCCAGTCGGCCCACCGCCGCTGCCGCCGCCGCGAACTGCCCCGGACGGACGCCAAAGAGCAGTGCACTGGGGGCAACCGACTGGTGTCGAACCGCGGTGGCATCCGGGGCGACTGAACACCCCAGCGCCGCAGCGCGCGCGAGAGTCTGGGCGCTCGGGTCAATCACCAGCACATCCGAACTTGACAGCACGCCGGAAGCGATGGCGCCCCGAATGACCGCGCCATTCATCGCGCCGAAGCCGATCGCAGCCAGCGCGGGCATCATCGAACGGTACCAAACTGGCCCGGAGTACGATTGCCCCGATGGCTAAGGCGCCAACCAGTTCCCAATTCACCCTCGACTT
>SYPI01000227.1 GCA_005804005.1 Planctomycetia bacterium | reverse complement strand
TTCATGCTGCCGATGCCGCCGACCAGCAGGCTGATGCCCACGATTCCGCCAGCCACGGCGGTGATGGCCGTGGCCATGGTGTTGAACTGTTCGATGTACTGGTCGATGGCTTCCACGTTGAAGGTGTCCGGGTCGCCGGCCTTGATGCCGCGCATTCGCCGCAGCACATAGCTCACTTCGCTCTTGGCCTCGGCCGAGGCGGAGGGCGAAACGGTCAGCGCCGAGAAGCGGATGAAGTAGAAGTCGCCCTGCAACTTCATGGCCACCGAGAAGGGGATGAACAACTCGGTCTCCTGAGCGCTCATGCCAAACATCCGCGACTGAATCGTCTCCACCACGCCGACGATCAGGAAGCGGCGGCCGGAAATGAGAATGGTGTCGCCGACCGGATCAGGCTTCAGGCGCAACTCACTGATGCCCGCTTCGTTGATCAGACAGACCTGCCGCTGGTTCTCTTCGTCGACCACGGTGAACGGCCGCCCCATGATTACGGCGCGGCGCTCGGTGAGGTGCCAGTCGGGCCAGATTCCCACCGCCGACAATCCTTCCATCGATTCGCCGTCGCTCTCCACATTGACATTCACCTCGGTGACCGGGGTGAGCGCCTTGATGGATGGGCACTGCGCCTTGACCTCGATGGCCTCGGCCGGCTTCAGGCGGATGCGATCCCACGGATACAGATTGCGCGGCACATTGTCTGGCCGGTTGGGGAAGATCATCAGGCGGCTGGCGCCGAACGACTCCATCTCCGAGAGCACCTTGGTCTGCAAGCCATTGAGGGCTGCCACCACCGCGGTCACGCTGGCCACGCCGACGATGATGCCCAGCGCCGTGAGCATGGCGCGCATCTTGTTGGCCCAGATCTGCGACAGGGCCAACTGGATCGCCTGACTCCAGAAGTGCAGGCCGTACTTCATGCCGAGCCCTTCGCGGCCCCGGCGTGTGCCGCCGCAACGTACTGGCTGGCCGCATCCTGAGCGATCGGCAAGTCACTGAGGATCTCCCCGTCGCGCAGCCGCACCACGCGGTGGCAGTGCGCGGCGACTTCGTTCTCGTGCGTGACGATGATGATGGTCTGCCCAGCAGCGTGGAGTTTGGCGAAGATGCCCAGAATTTCCACCGTGGTCTGCGAATCGAGATTGCCGGTGGGTTCGTCGGCCAGCAGAATGGCCGGTTCATTGAGGATGGCCCGGGCAATCGCCACTCGCTGCTTCTGGCCGCCGCTCAACTGATTGGGGCGGTGGTCCATGCGGTCAGCCAGCCCAACGCGCTCCAGCGCCGCCTCGGCGCGCCTCCGCCGCGTAGACCCGTCGAGCTGCGAGCGGGAATAGATCAGTGGCAGTTCCACATTGCGCAGGGCATCCTGCCGGGGCAGCAACTCGAACGACTGAAACACGAAGCCGATCTTTTCATTGCGCACATAGGCCAGCTGCTCCGAGTCCATCCGGCCAACTTCCACGCCATCAAGTTCGTAGCGGCCAGCGGTCGGACGGTCCAGACAGCCGACGATGTTCATCAGCGTGCTCTTGCCGCTGCCGGAGGCGCCCATGATGGCCACCATCTCGTTAGAACCAATCTGCAGGTTGACCCCGCGCAGGGCGTGGATCTCCTCCACCCCGACCCGGTACACCTTGCGCAGGCCGCGGACCTGAATCATTCGTAGCTAGTGGCCGCGGCGACCGCCGCCACCCATGCGCACCCTCACCCCACTACCCTCTGTCTTCACTTCTTCATCCTGCGCCGACTCGTCTTCGGCCACCGGGTCGCCATCCTTCAGCTTCTCCAGCACCTTGTACGGCCCGGTGATCACGCTGTCGCCCACCGCCAATCCGTCGAGCACGATCGACTCGGTCAGGCTCCCGGCGCCGACCTTCACCACCGTGGCCACCGCCTTGCCATCTACCACCTTGAAGATGACGCTGGCGGCGCGGCGGGCGGTGTCGATGTGCGGGCTGCTGGCCAGCGACTCGGGAAGATCGGCGAGTTTTCGATCAACGATTGCTTGCGCCGGGACTACCAGCCCGCTGGCCCGGCCGACCTCCACCTCGACATTGGCCGCCAGGCCGCTGAGAATCTGCTCTCCATCTACTTCGAGGGCGATCTCTACCTCGAAAGTGCCGGCATCGAGGCTGTTGCCGCCGCTGGATGACGCCCGGGTGCGCTGCAGCGCCACCTCGGTGACCTTGCCCTTGAACACGCGCCCCTTGTAGGCATTCACGTGCACTTCCACGGGCTGCCCGACCGCTACCCGGGCGATGTCGGCTTCAGCCACCTGAGCCACAACATTCATGTGGGTCAGGTCGGCGATGGTGAGAATCACCGTACCGGCGTTGTTCATGGTGCCGACCATCACCAGTTCACCGACCTCGGCGTTGAGGCGCACCAGCCGACCATTGAGCGGTGAGATAATGGTGGCCCGACGCAATTCCTGTTCACTGCGGGCGATGTCGGCCTGCGAGGCTGTCAAAGCGTTGCGCAGTGCACCAATGTTTTTCTCTGATGCCGCCAGCGAAGCCCCGAGGTCCCGCACCCGCGCCTCAGCATCATCGAGTGCCTGCCGACTGACATCCCCAGTTTCGAACAGGCTGCGCTGCCGCTCCAGAGTGTGTTGGGCATTGACCAGTGTGGTGCGCGGCCCCTCCAGCCGCGCCAGTTCACCCTCCAGACGCGCCTGATCGCCGCTGGCGCGAGCGGTAACGGCATCGTGGCGGGCGCGCAGGTCGCGGTCGTCCAGCCGCACCACCACGTCGCCCTTCTGAACAACCGCGCCCTCCTCGAAGGCCAGTTCCATGATGCGGGCGCTGGTCTCGGCGGAGATATCCACCTTGGTCTCGGGCTCGACCACCCCCGGGGCGCTAACAGTCTCAACGATGGCCCCATCGGCCACCTTGCTCATGCGTACTTTCTGGGGCTCGGCACCTCCACCGCCCAGCGCGTACCAACCGGCACTAACGGTGATTCCAGCTGCCAAGAGTGCGCCGGTGCCGACCAGCAGTCTGACTTTCAGGGCCATTGGGGCTTAAAGCCTATCCCATTCCGAAGCCTGCGGCTGCGGATGCTTCACCCCCTACTGGCAGGGCTCGTCGTACAGGGCAAGCATTATGGTGATGTCCCTACCGGATGTTGTGCCATCGCCATCGAGGTCGCCGTCCGGCGTCCCCCAGGCGGCAAGCAGAATCACAAGGTCGTTCGCCGAACGCGTACCGTCCTTGTCGAAGTCCCCTGGGCAAGGGACCGCCTCGGGCACCGTCGAACTGCCCAGCAATTGGAAGCCGCAGTTGTAGATCGCGTTCGGGCTGTCGCCCTGCTGCGCGCTGTAACCAGTGGGGAGTGCGTAGCGCGTGAATCCGGGCGCTGGATACGAGGCCGAACGCCAAGCGAAGGCACCGCCGGCATCGACCAGGCTGACTCCACCCGGGCAGCAGGTGAACCAAGCGAAGTTCGCCGGCACACCAGATGAATTGGCGGCGTACACCGTGAAGTAGTAGTTGCCCGGATTGAGTTCGAGCGGCGCGGCCAATGCGAACAAGTGCGAGGCGTTCACCGCGCTGTCGTCGGGATCATCAAAGTTCGCCGGATACGGAACCGACCCGCTGCCCAGCCAATAAGAATTGCTCGGACCTAGCGCCGCCCCACCATTGGGGGGCGGATTTCCCGCGGGGCGACTCCAGAACACATACCCCATCATCTCGTTCACGCAACCGGATGGCTGGAACCCCTTCACCAGCGCCGCCTCGAGCGACCACTGCCCCGCGCCGCCGGACATCGGCGGCAGCGTGAACGGTTGGGCCAGCCATCGGTTGGGCTGCAAGGCCGATAGCCAGCCGCTGGACAGTCCGAGATTGCGCTCCCGCCCGTTGCAGAGGATGAACTTTTGCGCACCCGTGTCGAACAACACCCGGGCAAAGGAGCCGGTGAGATTGCCGCTGACTGGGGCCGCCAACCCCGTCGCAGGATTGATCACTCCACCGATGCGAATCAGCAGGTGATCGTGCGGAGCCAGATCGATGACGGTGACCTGGGCCCCTGTGGCGCCACAGTTGTCCGACCAGCAGCCAATGCGGCTGAAGCGCATCATGCTCGGGTCACTGAGCGCACTCTCCTGGCCCAGGCTGTACACCTCGATAGCCGTGGCGGCGGTGGTGTCGCAGGCGGTGAGGTCGAACTGCCCGGCGGATGGCGCTTCCACCACGAACCAGAGATCGTTGCCGATGTCCACGGCGCACTCGTCCGCAACTCCGTTGAAACCATCGGTGGTGGCCGTGGATGTGTCAAAGGCGATTGTTTGCTCCGCGCCCAGGTGCTGCGCGTTCAGGGCACAGTCGTTGGTCGGCTGACTCGGGCCAATCGAGCAGGAGTAGACGAACATGCTGCACTCGGTTTCGGACAGTGCCGCGCAGCCGGTGTCCCACGACGCCGCGCAGCAGTCGGGGTTCACCGCGCACACCCGCTCACAGCACTCAGGCCAATCGCAGCCGCCGGATTCATGGGCCGTGGCGCAGTTACCAGTGGAGCCGTCGCAGACCGCGTACCCCAGCGGCTCAAGTGATATCCGGGCTAGATAGTGCTGGCAGCCGTATCGCTGCGGTGTGGTCAGATCGTCGTCTTCGAAGTCGGTGGTCAGGATCACCAGGTGGGTGCCCGGACCAACAAAGAGCGAGAAAGTGGTCGGGCAGCCGTTCCCATACGCCCCGTAGGTCGGGACATCGCAGAGGTTGGCGACTCCGTGGCCGTTGCCGACGATCACCAGCGGGTTCGCCATCTCCGCTCCGGTAACCGGGTCACCCGCGGACAGCGCCACGGTGATCGTTCCGTACTCGGTGGTGGTCAGTTTGAACCAGTCCAAATCCCGACGGGAGTAGTCGATTCCGTCCGGCGGCACGAACGAACCGAATGTCCCGGAAATCTCCAGCGAACTGCCCGCGGTCAGCAGGCCGAGGTCCTGAAAGGGGTTGCTGGCGAAGTTGCAGCCGCCGTTGGCGTCGCTGCCGGAGGCGTTGTCGCAGCCATCGTTCTGGATCAGCGCTCCCGCCGCCGGAGCGAAGTCACACTGCTGGCCCGCAGCGCTGGCACAGAGTGCCGCCGCCACGGCAACCGCCGTCAGCACCATTTGACCGTGTCGCGTCACTGTGTCCCAGCACCACTTTCAATGAAACTGCAGTACGGCAATCCGCCCACAGCGGACTCGGACCCAGAGAACCCTAGATTGTGTTTGGCCCTAGAACAAACCCAGACTGCGCGTCTTTCTGTAGTTCTTGGCCTCCCGCGCAAAAAAGAAAACCCCCCGGCCACATGGCCGGGGGGTGATGCAAACTCAGGTCAGACGCTCGGCCTTATGGGCAGGGCGTATTGAACACGGCCAGGAAGCCAGCGAGATCGCTGCCGCCCGTGGTGCCGTCACCGTCGAGGTCACCCACTGGGGTACCCCATGCGGCCAGCAGGCTGGCCAGATCGGCGCCGCCGCGCAGTCCGTCGCCATCGAAATCGCCGTAGCACGCCGAGACGGCGCCTGCAGGAGCTCCGAGAAGCTTGAACGCGCAGTTGTAGAGGTCATTCGGGTCATCGCCCGCCTGCACGGTGTAAGCGCCAGCTAGACCCGCATACCGGACGAATCCAGGAGTCGGGTAGTTAGCAGAACGCCACGCAAACGGACCAGTGGCATCAATCAGACTGATGCCGTCTGGGCAGTAGATGAACCAAGCGAAGTTGGCAGCGGTGCCAACGGTGTTGCTGGCGT
>SYPI01000226.1 GCA_005804005.1 Planctomycetia bacterium | reverse complement strand
GGGGTGGAAAAGAAGCCATACCTCAACCGGGTCGCCGAGGCGAGTGCCCGGGCGGGTGACGCCGTTGATGTTTTTCACATTGGGGACATGATGTACGCCGAGGCCCCCGATGTGCGCCCCGGGCACATCCTCGACTTGCCGATCTCCCGTTTGGCGGCACTGCGACGGGCCGCCTTCAAGGACATCATCGCCTCGACCACGCCCCGCACCTCACATCCCAATGTGATCGTCAACACCCATGCCACCTTCCGCTGGCGACACGGATTGTTCAGCGCCTTCGACTTCGATCAGGTGGAGCTTCTTGAGCCGGACCTGTTCATCTGTCTGGTCGACAACATCGAGGTCGTGCACCACCGATTGCATGCCGAGCACTCCATAGACGCCACCCTGAAGGACTGCATGGTGTGGCGCGAGGAAGAGATTCTGGCGACCGAGCTCATGGCCCATGGCGTGGGCTGCCGCAACCGTTTCTACATTCTCAGTCGGGGTCGGCATCAGGACACGGTTGAAACCTGCCTGCGGCTGGTGACCCGGCCGGACATGCGCCGCGTGTATCCAAGTTTCCCGATGAGCCATGTGGTGGACATGCCCGATGTGCTGGCGGAAATCGACCGCTTCCGCACCGCGCTGGCCCGGCACTTCATCACCTTCGACCCCGCCGATGTGGACGAGAAGCTGCTGCTGGACCGGGGTATCGCTGCCGCCCGTGCCGGCACGGACTTCATTGATGTTCAGCCGCACGCCTTCGGCGGTGCCGCTGGCGCCCCGCCGATTCGGGTGGCGGTGCGTGAGATTCTGGACATCTCCGGCGATATCGACGGGCAGATCTACATGCGCGACTTCCGGTTGATCGACCAGAGCGACATGATCGTTTCGCTGGTACCCGAACTGCCCGGCGGTGTGCCGGGGCTCTCCAGCGGCGTGGAGCGTGAACTGCACCACGCCTTCGAGCACGCCAAAGAGGTCTATGTGGTGTGGAAGCCGAAGAAGCCGCCCAGTCCGTTCATCACCGAGACCGCCACCAAGATCTTCCGCAGCGTGGATGAGGCGCTGGCCCACTTCGAGAACAAGGGCATGTTCGCCCCCGCGAGCCTGTTCGGCTCCTGAACAGGCGCCGATGCCGCGCCTGAAACTGCTGATCGCCTACGAGGGCACCGACTTCCACGGCTGGCAGCGGCAGGATCCGCCCGGGAAAGAGCCATTGCGCACCGTTCAAGGGGTGATGGAGTCGGTCGCTGGTGCGGTACTGGGCCATCCAGTTCGGGTGGCTGGTGCCAGCCGCACCGACACCGGGGTCCATGCCCGCGGTCAGGTGGCGGCACTGGACACCAACACCGCCATTCCGACCGAGCGGGTGGCCCGGGCGATTAACTCACGACTGCCTGAAGACGTCGAGGTGTTGTCGGCCGAAGTAGTCGGCTCCGAATTCGAGCCAGTGACCCACGCCACCAGCAAGTGCTATCGATACTCGCTTCTCCACGGCGCCCAGCACAGCCAACGCGCGCCGATCTTTGAGCGGCGATTTGTCGCGGTAACCGTGCACCGGCTGGACATCGCCCGCATGCAGGCCGTGGCGGCTTGCTTCATTGGCACCCACGACTTCCGGGCCTTCGCCCACGACCCGGACAGCCGCGAGACCACCGTGCGCAGCGTGCATTCTTGCCTGGTGCGGGCCACTGGTGCGCAGCATGTGGTGATTGAAATCTCCGGCAACGGCTTCCTGCACCACATGGTGCGCATCATCAGCGGCACGCTCCTCGAAGCCGGCCGCGGGCGGATTGAGCCGAATCAGGTTCTTCAGGCCCTCGAGACTCGGGATCGCACTCTGGCCGGACCGACGATGCCTCCCGGTGGATTGTGTCTGGAGTGGATCCACTACGGCCCGCGGAACTGACCGATGCGCATCCTGCACATCTCAACGCGGCTGATTCTCGGCGGCTCACAAGAGAACACCGTGCTGTCTTGCGAGGGGCAAGCGGCGGCGGGGCATGCCGTGGCGCTGGCTTTCGGGCCGATCTACGGACCAGAGGGTTCGCTACTGGAAAGAGTCAAGCGGCACGGCGGGATCGAGGCAACCGAGGTTGGCTCGATGCACCGGGAGATTTCACCGTGGCAGGACTGGCGTTGTCTGCGGGACCTATCCGCGCTCATCAGGCGCTGGAGGCCGGATGTGGTGCACACTCATTCGTCGAAGGCTGGGATTCTCGGCCGAGCGGCGGCGTGGAAGGCGGGCGTGCCGGTCGTGGTCCACACCATTCACGGATTGGCGTTTCATCCCCGGGCGTCCTGGTTCCACAATGCGGGCTATATCGCTGCGGAGCGCTGGGCGGCGCGGCGCTGTCATGCAATCGTCAGCGTTGCCGATGCCATGACCGAGCAGGCCCTGGCGCAAGGCATCGGACGGCGCGAACAGTATTCCACCATTCGCAGCGGCATAGAGGTGGAGCCGTTCCTGAAGCCGACTGGTCGCCGCGCCGAGTTGCGCTCTCGCTTCGGCTGGGGTGAGAACGAACTGGTGGTGGGAACAATCGCTCGACTGGCTGAACTCAAGGGCCACGATGATCTGCTCACTGCGCTGGGCACCGGCCTGGCACAAGACTCAAAGCTGCGGCTCCTGTGGGTTGGTGATGGCTGGTGGAAGGAGCGGCTGCTCAAGCGGGCTGGCGCCGAGGGACTCCAGCAGCGGATCGGGCTGGCTGGGCTAGTGCCTCCTGAGGAAATTCCGGCGTGGATCGAGGCAATGGACATCGTTGCCCACGCCTCCTACCGAGAGGGCCTGCCGCGAGTCGCCGTTCAGGCCTGCCTCGGAGAGCGCCCGGTGGCGGCCTATGACATCGACGGAACTCGCGAAGTGTGCATCGATGGCGTGACCGGTCGGTTGGTCAAGGCGGGCGATGTGGCAGCCCTCGGGCAGGCCGTTGCAGAACTGGCCGCTGACGCGCCGGCGCGGCAGCGAATGGGCGCGGCTGGCCGCGAGCATTGCCGAGAAGAGTTCTCCGCTCCGCGAATGGTGGAACGCCTGCTGGCTCTCTATCAGCGGATCCTCAGCCAGCAAGGCGGTAGCGTGGCGTCATGAATGTCGCTGTAGTCGGGCCGCACCCGGATGATCAGGAACTGGGGATGGGCGGCACCATCGCCCGGTTGGTGCAGCGAGGCCACCGGGTCACGCTGATCGACCTGACCAACGGCGAACCGACCCCGCATGGTTCGCCAGAGATCCGCCAGCAGGAGGCGGCAGCGGCGGCGCGAGTCTTGGGAGCGGAGCGCATCGGGTTGGGGCTGCCCAACCGCCGCCTTGAGCCAACGCTGGCGGCGCGCGACCTGTTGGCTGGTGCCTTCCGAACACTACGGCCAGAGATCGTCTTCGGCCCGTTCCATGAGGATGCCCATCCCGATCATGTCGCGGCTGCGCAGCTGGTCGACGACGCCCGCTTCACCGCCAAGTTGACCAAGTCAGATCTGCCCGGCGAACCGTGGCACCCGCAGTGGGTGTTTCAGTACTTCTGCGTGCATTTGCGTGCCGTGCCGCGACCGGCGTTCATTCTGGACACCACCGGAGCATCACAACTGAAATCGCAGGCCATTCTGGAATACAAGAGTCAGTTCGTCATCCCCGAGGCCAACCGCCGCATCCCGGAGTGGATCGCCGCGGCCGACATCTACTTCGGCAGTCGGATCGGGACGCAGGCCGGCGAGCCGTTCGCCTGCCGCGAGGAAATCGGAATGCGCGACCTCAACGCATTGACTCGGCTGGCCTAGGCGCCGGTGGAGCCAAACCCGCCGTGGCCGCGGTCGGTGTCGTCGAGGACTTCAACCACATGGATCTGGGCTCGCTCCACCCGGGCGATGACCATCTGCGCGATGCGCATCCCCGGCTCCACACGGAATGCCTCGCGAGATAGGTTTATCAGTGGCACCTTGACCTCGCCGCGATAGTCCGAGTCGATCGTGCCGGGCGTGTTTGGCAAAGAAATCCCATACCGGGATGCCAGCCCGCTGCGCGGACGAACCTGCGCTTCGAAGCCGGGTGGGATGGCCATAGAGAAGCCGCACGGCACCAAGGCGATTTGTCCGGGTTCCAGCAGCAGCGGCGCTTCGATGGCCGCCGCTAGGTCCATTCCCGCGGCGTGCTCACTCTGGTAGGCGGGTAACACTGCCAGCGGCGAGATCCGCTTTAGACGCAGCAGCACCTGGCCGCCGATGGCTGGCGCCTGAGTCACCGGCGCACATCCAGTTCTGGCAGGCTCGAAGGATGCGCCTCGACATGCTCTGTTCGCCAGCAGGCCACCCAGCGCCCCGGTTCAATCTCGTGCAGGGCGTGGTCAGCGCGATCCTTCACGCACGCCGGGCGCGCCGCCTTGGGCATGAACGGCCACCACGGCACGACACCCTTCTCGAACCCCGGCAGTTTGCGAAACTCGGCCGGATCGTCAACCACATCTTCCACGGTCACCAGTCGGCGCTGCTGGTCGTGCAGCCCGGGAATCGAACGGAACAGCCCGCGGGTGTAGGGGTGAAGTGGGCGATCGAACAGTTCGTACACCCGCGCGTACTCCACCACCCGGCCGGCGTACATCACGCAGACCACATCGGCGTTGCCAGCCACCACCCCGAGGTTGTGGGTG
>SYPI01000030.1 GCA_005804005.1 Planctomycetia bacterium | reverse complement strand
TGGCGGCAATTCAATCTGCTCCAGCCGCGCGAGCCCGTGACGCAAGCGCGGCAGCGTGAGGTGACTGTCGGTGTCGGTATCGCCGTGGCCTGGGAAGTGCTTGGCGCAGGCCGCTACTCCCCCGGCCTGCAGCGCGGTGATAAAGGACGCCGCGCAGCGCGCCGCCTGGGTTGGGTCGTCTGAGAACGAACGATCACCGATCACCGGGTTGGCGGGATTGCTGTCGACATCCACCACCGGAGCGAAGTCGATGTCGACTCCCAGCGCACGGAGCTCTCGCGCGAGTTGCGCGCCGACCCGCGCCGATTCGAGCGGGCCTGCGGTCAGGCCAAGCGCGCCGATCTGGCGCATCGGTGGCAGGGGCGTGAGACCGTGCGCGGTGCCCAAGCGAGCCACTCGACCACCCTCCTGATCCACGGCGATTGCCACGGCTTCGCCAGCCGCGGCGTGAATTGCCCGGCAGGTCGCCGCGACTTCCTTTCCACCCGGTCCAAGATTGCGGTTGAACAGAATCACCTGCGCTACCCCGCGCCGCAGCACCTCCCTGGCCTCAGACGACGGCTCGAGGCCATCAAAGCCAATCAACACCACTCGAGCCGCCATGCGCCCAGACTCGCTCATCATCGGATGCTACGAGGATCCCGCCGCCGGCCAGATGCGCCTAGGCTCACTCGAATGGCCGCCGCTGGCGAAGTACACGACCCGATCGCCGCATTGCGCATTGCGAACTATCGACTGTTCGGCGCCGGCTTCATCTGTTCGAGTACCGGGCTGCAGATGCTGTCGACCGCCGTGGCTTGGGAAGTGTGGGAACGCACTCACGACCCGCTGGAATTGGGCTACATCGGGTTGGCGCGAGCATTGCCGGTGGTGCTGGTGGCGCTGCCAGCCGGGCATCTAGCCGACCTGCACGACCGGCGCCGCATCGTGGCCATCACTCAGGCGGCGTTCGCGCTGACGGCGGCACTCCTGGCAGTGGCCAGCGCCATGCACGCGCCGATGTGGTGCTTCTACCTGCTGCTGGTGATGAGTGGCACCGTGCGGGCGTTCAACGGGCCCAGCCGCGCTGGTCTGCTGCCCTTGCTGGTCCCCGAGAGCGTGTTCGGCAACGCCGTAACTTTCAACAGCGGCATCTTCCAGACCGCGGCGATACTCGGCCCACTGGCGGCGGGCTACATCATCGGGCTCACCGGGCTCACTTGGCTGGCCTACGCGGCCTGCGCCGTGGGATGCAGTGTGCTCTCAGTCACCATCCTGTTTGTGAAGCCGCACGCGGCGCAGCGGGCCACGGGCTCGATGACCTTCGCCTCGATGCTCGCCGGTATGGGGCACCTGTGGCGCGAGCGCACGATCCTAGGTGCAATTCTGCTTGATCTCTTGGCGGTGCTTTTCGGTGGTGCCACAGCGCTGCTGCCGCTCTATGCCGATGAAGTGCTGCATGTCGGACCGGAGGGATTGGGCTGGCTGCGCGCGGCTCCATTCATTGGCGCGCTGGGCGTGGCCGGACTAATCGCCTTGCGGCCCATCCGCCAGGCCGGCGCGGCTCTGCTTTGGTCGGTGGCCGGGTTCGGTGTATGCATGGTGGTATTCGGGTTGTCGACCAGCATGGTGCTGTCGATGACTGCGCTGGCGGTCTCGGGGGCGCTCGACAATGTCAGCGTGGTGGTGCGCCATGTGCTGGTGCAGATGCGCACTCCCAACCAGTTGCGCGGTCGGGTCGGCGCGGTGAACAGCATGTTCATTGAGTGCTCAAATGAACTGGGTGGCTTCGAGAGCGGTCTGGTGGCGCGAATATTCGGACCGGTGTTCAGCGTGGTTTCCGGCGGGATCGGCACACTGTTGGTGGTCGGGGCGATTGCCTGGGGGTTCCCGCAGCTGCGCCGCCTTGGAAAACTCAGTCAGGTAGATCAGAACCCGACCCCCTAGAATGCCGCTCCCCCAAGCGGGGCGTAGCTCA
Organism: Planctomycetia bacterium; assembly: GCA_005804005.1. Lineage (GTDB taxonomy): Bacteria > Planctomycetota > Phycisphaerae > Phycisphaerales > SM1A02 > SYPI01. The sequence continues at coordinate 807 of SYPI01000030.1, read as the reverse complement.
GTTTGGTAGAGCGCGTGCTTTGGGAGCACGAAGTCGTCGGTTCAAGTCCGGCCGCCCCGATTCCTGACCAGTACGGCCCAGCCGTACACTCGAACACTCATGAATCCCCTCCTTGCCTCCACCGCCACCGACGCCTTCCTGCCGATCGTGCTGATCGTGGTCATGGCGGTGGTGTTCGCCATTATCAATGTGGTGGGCAGTTTCCTGCTCGGACCGCGCCATGCTGGCGCCACCAAGTCGATTGCCTATGAGTCGGGCATGGATCCGATCTCCGACACCCATCGGCGCTTCAATGTCCGCTTCTACATCATGGCCATGACCTTCCTGGTCTTCGATGTCGAGATCATCTTTCTCTACCCGTGGGCGGTGACATATTCGCAACTCGAGCCCACCAGCACCGAGGCCATGTGGTACCTCGGCCGGATCGCCTTCTTCGTCGGCACCAGCGTGGTGGCCTACATCTACGCCTGGAAGAAGGGCGTTTTCCGCTGGGATTGATGTCCGTCTGACGCTGCGGCCAAGACGGCGGGATGATCCCGCTGAGTTGACCGCGGCGCGTGGTCAGAAGATGAGGCGGACCACGGAACTCTGACCGCTCGGCAGTTCAACCCGCAGCAAGTCGGCGATCCGCTCCACGACAGCGGGTGAGCCGTCACCCAGTTCGGCGCGCGCCGCGCGAGTCTGCGGCGGCACCTGTATCACCAGCGGCTCGCGGCCCGGAGTGACAATGGTCACTTCTTCGGGAACTCCGTCGGCCCAGACGAGTGACAGTTCACCACCGCCGCGAACGCGGAATCCGCGCAGCGA
>SYPI01000225.1 GCA_005804005.1 Planctomycetia bacterium | reverse complement strand
GCACCAGTGGCGGGGCGACATAAATGTCGTCCTCGCTGGGTTGGTATGAGTAGGTGGAGCTGCGCAGGAATCCGAATCCGTCGGCGGTGAGATCCAGAGTGCCTTCGGCGCGCATCACCCCGTGCTTGTTGGCGCGGGCCTTGAGGATCTCGAAGACCAAGGCGTGCTTGGGCAGACCGATCATTTCGTCGAGGCCTTCGGCCTTGGCGACCTTCACCAGTTTCTCACCGGGCATGGCCTGCAGTCCGGCCATGTCCAAATCGTCCTTGGAGGCCAGTTTCTTGCCCTTGTACTGCTCGGCAATGTCAGCCCCCTCCTGCTCAACCTGCTCATCGGTCGGCAGTGAACCGGGCTGCATGGCGACCGCTGACGATGGACCGTAGCCATCGTTTCCGCGATGTCCATGATCGCCAGCACCACCATTGCGACCCCCGCGACGACGACGACGATTACGACTGCCCATGTTTTGCCCTTGAAAACGGAAGCCGATTGTGGCTCCGATGCGACTGAACTGTCCAGGGGGATCAACCCGGTTTGGGGAGCGCAGCCGCGATCACCTCACCGAGCAGCGCGCACACTTGCGCGCGCAACGAGGCCATGTCGGCTTCGTTGCTGACAACATGATGGGCGCATTGGCGCTTGCGGTCAAGTGGCCATTGGGCTTCTTCTCGCCGATTCAGTTCGACCTCGGTCCAGCCTCGGGCCCGTTTCACGCGTTCCAGCCGCAGTTCCCGCCGGGCATCGACGAACACAATCGTCTGGCACTCCCCCGCTAGACCAGCTTCCAGCAGGAGCGGCGCGTCGAAAATGAGGGCGGGAGTGCGGGCCGGGGCGGCGGCGAAAAGCTCGCGGCGGCGGCGGTTGATCCACGGATGCACCAGGCCTTCCAGCCGCTTTCGCTGCTGTGGATCGGCAAAGACGATCCGAGCGATCTGCCCACGGTCGAGCGTGCCATCGGGTGACAGAACCGTGCGTCCCCACCAGTCGACCAACTCCTGACGCACCTTCACATCGCCCAGCGCTTCGCGGGACATGAGGTCGGAGTCAGCCACTACGCAGCCGCAATCGCGGAGGATGCTGCAGACAGTTGACTTGCCGGCGCCGATGGCCCCGATGATGCCGATCACCGGCGGGCTCATGTGCGGCTCCACACTGCGCCCTGTGGAGTGTCCTTTACCACCACCCCCAGTTCAGTGAGTTTGTTGCGAATGCGGTCACTCTCGGCGAAGTCGCGCGCCTGCCGAGCTGCGCCGCGGCGGGCCACCAGTTCGTCAACAGTGCGGGCGAATGCCGCTTCCGAATCGCTCTGGCCTGCGGCCACCGGCGTGTTGCGCTCCAGCACTGCCAACACCGAGTCCATGCGGTGTAAGGCGGCCAGTTCGTGCGCCGCAGCCGGTGGGTCGGTTGGTGTGGGCGCCGCCGCTGCTTCGTTGAGTACGGCGATGGCCTTGCCCACTCCGAGGTCATCGGCCAGTGCCTCGCGGAACGCCACCAGAGCGCTGGCCAGCGGGCCGTGGCCGGGTGCGGCCCCGGCAACAGCCGATCCCGCCGCGGAAATCAGCACAGACTCGGTCCGCGCCCAGCGATCAATCATCCGCTGGCAGTCGCGCAGCCCCTGCAGAGTGAAATTGGAGTTGACGCGATAGTGCGTGCGCACCAGTTCCAGCCGCAGCGCGGCCGGGGTGTAGCCGCGGGCAAAGAGATCGCGGGCGGTGAAGAAGTTTCCCTTGGACTTTGACATCTTCTGGCCTTCCACCACCAGATGCCGAGTGTGCAGCCAGTTGCGCGCAAAGGCGGGGCGACCGGTGCAGCAGCGGCTCTGGGCGATCTCGCACTCGTGGTGCGGGAAGATGTTGTCCTCGCCGCCGGAGTGGAGATCGATTTCCTCGCCCAGTTCCATGGCCGCCATAGCGCTGCATTCCAGATGCCAGCCGGGATATCCCTCGCCCCATGGGCTCGGCCATCGCATCACATGGCTGGGGTCGGGCTTCCACAGCAGGAAGTCGGCCCCGTGGCGCTTGTGCTGTTGATTGCTGGCGGCGATCCGCTCGCCAGCGCCCTCGCGCAGCGCCTCGATCGAATTGCCCGAGAGGCGGCCGTAGTCGGGGAAGCTGCGGACATCGAAATACACCACGCCGTCGGTGGCGACATAGGCGTGGCCGCGCTCGATGAGCCGCTTGACCATTTCGACCATCGGCCCAATGCAGCGCGTGGGCCGTGGCATGAGCGCGGGCTCGGCTTCCATCTCGCTGGCCACCTTCAGGCCCAGCAGACGGGCGTCTTCCAGAAAGCGCTCGGCGTAGAAGTCGGCGATGGCCAGCGGGTTGCTGGGGTCGACATCTATTCCCGCCGGAAGCGTGCCGGCATGCTTGGCCTCAAGGATTCGGCGGCCCGCCACGGCCATCTTGTCTTCGCCGGCACCGTCGGCGTTGGCGTCGTCGGTCATGTGGCCGACATCGGTGATGTTCATCACATGCCGCACCGGCTGCCCGTGCAGTTCCAGCGTGCGACGCAGGATGTCAGCGTTCAGGAACGAGCGGAAATTGCCGATGTGGGCGTCGTCGTAAACGGTCGGGCCGCAGGAGTAGAAACGCACCGGCGCGCCGGGCCCGCCGATGGGCACGATCTCCTCGATGCGCCGGGCAAGTGTGTTCCAGATCCGCACTCCGCTCACGCGGCCATCCTAGCCAACGGTCCCAGAGAATCTGGATCAGGCTCGCGGTCGGGGCTTGACGATTCGGGCCGGATTGCCAGCAAAGATCGTCCACGCTTCGAGGTCGTGCATGGCCACGCCGCGCGCGCCGAGAATCGCCCCGTCGCCGACATGGACGCCGGGCCCGACAAATGCATCGGCGCAGATCCAGACATCGTTGCCAACCTCGATCGGCGGCCGCAGCAGTCGCATGTTGGGGTCGGTGTAGTCATGTGTCCCGGCGCAGAGGTGGGCGTGCTGGCTGATGGTGACCCGGTGGCCGATGGTGATCGGTCCGAGGCAGTAGAGGGTGGCGTGGTCACCGATTCCGGTCTCCTCACCCACCGCCAGATTCCACGGGCACTCAATGCACACCGTTCGGCGAATGCGCACGGTGGAGGCGATGCGCGCCCCGAACATCCGCAGCAGGACGCGCCGCCAACCGTAGCAGGTGTGGAACGACCAGCGAAACAGGACAGTCTGGGCGACGGCCCAGAGCACGCGGCCGATCTTCTCTCTGGTGCGATACGGACTGACTCCGCGGGTGGTCGGCGCCGGTACCCCTGGCGGTGGTGCGACCACACTCACTGGGCGCGCCTCTGCGCTGCGGCGACGGACAGTCCGGCGGAGATCATGCTTTCGTAGCGGTGCATCATTCCGATGTAGGTCCAGCCAGCGCGACCATCCAGAAATCCTCCTTGCCCTAT
>SYPI01000224.1 GCA_005804005.1 Planctomycetia bacterium | reverse complement strand
GGTGCCTTCCTGCTCAATCGGATTCTGCGTAGCCATCACCAGGAACGGCTTGTCGAGTTGGTGGGTGGTGCCGCCGACGGTGACAGTTCGCTCCTGCATCGCCTCAAGCAACGACGACTGGGTCTTGGGTGTGGCGCGGTTGATTTCGTCGGCCAGCACGATCTGCGAGAAGATCGGTCCGCGCCGGAACTGGAAGTCGCGGCCCCGCTCATTCTCCACGACGATTGTTGTGCCGGTCACATCTGCTGGCATGAGGTCGGGAGTGAACTGAATGCGCGAGAAGTCCAACCGCAACGCCTGGGCCAGCGAGCGCACCAGCAGCGTCTTGCCCAGCCCGGGTACCCCTTCCAGCAGCGCGTGGCCATTGGCGAAGAGGCAGATCAGCACGCCCTCCACCACCTCGCGGTGGCCGACCACGGCTTTCTGTATCTCCCGCCGCACCCCCTCGAAGTCCTCGCGGAACTTGGCGACCAGTACTTCTGCGCTGCCGGTTTCTGCCATGTGGGTTGTCCACGGGCAGGATAGCGGTCTGTTGGCGGCATGAGTAGACTGGTCGCGCTGGCGTGCGCCAGCCTCCTCCTCGGCGGAGGAACGCGGTGTGAATCCGCGACGAACGCGTCACCGTATGCCTGCCTGCGCGGGCGAGTCGGGTCGACCGCCGAGATAGGGGTTCTTTTCGAACCCGGCCCTCCGCGCGAAACGGAGCGCCAGCACTACTGAAAGGTTGTCCCCCATGGCTCTCCATCCGGCGATTGTGTCGCTGTTCATTCTCACCGCCTCCGCCTCCGGCGAAATCCTTGGCTCGTTCACCGCTGGCAGCGGCGATTCCACTGCGGCCATTCAGGTCGACTTCTTCAACGGCAATGGCTACCTGTTCGACTGGCACTTCAGTGGCGAGAGCACCACTGGCTGGGCCGCGCTCACCGGGCTAGCGGCTTCACTCGATGAACTCACGATTCAGGCCGACGATTTCGGCTGGGGCGCGTTCCTCACCGGCGTCGGGGTGAACGCCGACTGGGACTACGGCACCGGCGACCAGTGGCCCATCGAGAACTACTGGCACTACTGGGTAAAGGACACCGGTTCGTGGGAGCAGTCCTGGGTCGGGGCCAGCGATCGCATCCTCGAGAACGGCGACAGCGACGCATGGGTGTTCGGCAGCAGCACACTGCCGCAGGGCGTGCCCGCACCCGGAGCGCTGGTGCTTTTCGCTGTGGCCCTGCGAGCAGTTCCCCGCCGTTACCGCGCGGCAGATTCCTTGGGCGGCAGCTTGTCCAGGACCTGATCGACCAGCCCGTAGGCCAGCATCTCATCGGCAGTGAGCCACTTGTTGCGCTCACAGTCCTCGGCCACCTTGGCCGCAGGCTGTCCGGTCTGCCGCGAATACAGGTTGTAGATCTGATCGCGCAGCCGCAGAATGTGCCGGGCTTCGATCTCCAGATCGGTGGCTTGACCCTCGAGCACGCCCGACAAGAGCGGCTGGTGCATGAGGTTCTCGGCGTTAGGTAGGGCGAAGCGCCGCCCCTTGGTCCCTGAGCAGGCGATCACGCTGCCCATGCTGGCGGCCTGCCCGATGATGTAGGTGGCCACGGGGCATGGCACATAGCGCATGGTGTCGACGATTCCCAGACCAGCAGTCACACTGCCGCCGGGGCTGTTGACATAGATCGACACTTCTTCCTTGGCGTTCTCGTTGGCCAAGAAGAGCAGTTGGGCCACGATCAGATTGGCCATGTGGTCGCTGACCGGCCCGCCGACGAAGATGATGCGGTCAGAGAGCAGGCGAGAAAAAATGTCGTAGGCGCGCTCGCCGCGGCCAGTCTTCTCGATCACGATCGGAATGAGTGTCATGTGGTTCTCGTCGTCTTCGTCTTCATCGTCGTCATGGCCGGCGGGGCCGGCCGGAATGGAACTCGAACTGCTCATCTCAGCGCTTCGACTTGTCGGGGAATGCCGCGACCTCATCGACCAAGCCGTAGGCCTTGGCCTCCTGCGCGGCGAAGAACTTGTCGCGCTCCCCATCGCGGGCCACCTGCTCGACACTCTGCCCGCAGTGCCGGGCGATGATCTCGTTGAGCAGGCGCTTGGCCTTGATGATCTGCTCGGCCTGAATCTGAATATCGGTGGTCTGCCCGGTCACGCCGCCGTATGGCTGATGGATCATCACCTTGGCGTGTGGCAGGATGGTGCGCTTGCCGGGGGCGCCAGCGGTGAGCAGCACCGCGCCGCCGGAATAGGCCCGCCCGATGCACACCGTCGAGACCTCGCTGGAGATGAACTGCATGGTGTCGTAGATAGCCAGCGTGTCATCCACCGAGCCGCCCGGTGAGTTGATGTAAAAGTTGATGTCCTGTCCGCGCTTCTGGTTTTCTAGATAGAGCATTTGCATCATCACTCGCGCCGCTGAGCCGGCGTTGATTTCGCCAACTAGAAAGACCACCCGGTTTTCGAGCAACAGCTCGTCGATGGTCATCTCGCGGGTGCGCTGATAGTTGATGGACGCCAGCATCTCGCGGCTGGGGCCGGCGGCGGTCAGGTGGTCTCGGGCGCTGGTCAGCATGGGGTCAATCCGTCTCCTGCGGCTGGTGGGCCGATGTTCATCGGCCCTGCGGAAGGGCGACTATACGGCAATGGCGCAGAAACGGCAGGTCGACCCTATTGCAGCCGTACTATCGCCCCGTGGCCGCCAAGGCACCCGACGCTTCCTGCCGAATTGTTGTCCTGCACGGCAAGGACGCCTTCCTGCGCATGGAGTGGACCCGGCGAGTGGTCGACTCGCTTCGCGAACAGAACGGCTCATGTGACGAGTTTCGTTTCGACGGAACCACCGCCTCGCTAGCCGAAGTTCTCGACGAGGCCCGAACGCTTGGGCTGATGAGTCCGTGCAAGGCTGTAGTAGTAGATGGGGCTGACGCCTTCATCGGTGCCGAGGAGCGACGTCGGGCGCTGGAGCGCTACGCCGCCGCGCCGGTTGAGCAGACCACCCTGATTCTGCGTGCGACGACTTGGCGGCCGGGCAACTTCGACAAGCTGGTTGCCAAGGTGGGTGTGGTTCAGAAGTGTGAGCCGCCAGCCGACGCCGAGGCGCAGCGGTGGGCGATTTCGCGAGCCCAAAAGCGCCACGATGCCCGACTGACCCCAGACGCGGCGGCCCTGCTGGTTGAGCGCCTTGGCGCCGATCTGGGCCGGATCGACATGGAGTTGGGCAAGTTGGCGGTGGATGCCCGGGCAGCGGGCACGGAGATCACCCGCGAGCTGGTGCGTGAGCAGGTGGGAGCGGCCAGCGACGAACAGGCCTGGGCTGTGCAAGAGGCGATCCTCTCCGGCAACGTGCGCACGGCGCTGGAAAAGGTTGATGAACTTGTAAATGTGGCTCGCGCTCCCGAGGTGATGGTGATGTGGTCGATCGAGGACTTGCTCCGGAAAATGCACTCTGCCGCAGCAATGCAGGAGGCGGGGCGTTCTGAAGGCGAAGCCGCGCGGGCGCTGAAACTGTGGGGCGAATCAACCGGCCCACTCTTGGCGGGCGCCCGTCGGGCTGGGGCGAGGCGGTCCGGGCAGGCGTTTGTGGGCGCGGTTGGCGCGGATGTGAAGTCCAAGACAGGGCTGGGTGGGGAGTCGCTGCGGGGCTTGGAAAGTGCGATTGTCTTGGCGATGCGAGCGGTCAGAGGGTAGGAAAGTCGCAACTCGCCAGCCCGGCGCGAGTTAAGGATTGGCGCGCAAGGTCCTATAAGCACAAGCGGCCTCATTCTTTGTTCAGAATTGAGGCACATGGGCTTGCGATTGGACAGTTCTGAGCATGTCGACTATGTTCCCCCCTCAAGTTTCGGCCCCCACAGGCCGATATTCCCCCCGGATGAGGACCTCGCCTTGGTGGCGAGGACAGCCCCATCCGAACGATCCAGGGTCAAACCAAAGCGTCTCAGCCAAGGTGACCCGACAGACAGGAGCTTTGAACACGATGACTCTCACTAACTTTGTTGGCCTCCTCGCGGGTGGCATGGCCGTGACCGGCTTTGTCAACGCGCAGGCGAGCAACGACACTATGGCGCAGATTGCTGATCTGCAGACCCAGATCGCAACCCTCAAGGCGCAGAACGGCGACAACTGGCTCACGAGCGAGCGCGCCGAAGAGATCAAGGGCCTCGTGCGCGATGTGCTGGCTGATGCCGACACCCGCGCCAGCC
>SYPI01000223.1 GCA_005804005.1 Planctomycetia bacterium | reverse complement strand
TGACACCACGCGGCGGCGCCACGCACCAACACTGCGGTAGCGCCAGCCTGCACCGCCGCGGCGCAGAGCAAACCGAGGCGAAACGCCCGGGTGCGCACGCGCATGGCGAAGACGAAGATGGGGCCGCAGATCCCCCCAACCCGCAGCAGCAGGTCGATGGCAGTGAGGTGCGCCCAGAGCGGGCTCCAGGAACGCATGACAGCTCCCGCGGGGGTCAGTTCCGTTGACCACAGTGGCAGGCCGCTGGCAATCAGCGGGGCCAGAATCGCCAGCACCGCCACGATGCCAATCCAGGCCAGCCCGAGTTGCGCTCCTAGGCGCGCCACGGTGCGGTCCCAGGCGTCGGGCCAGAACGGCTTGGCGCGCCGCGTGCCGACACCGCGCATCAGTTCCACGCCGCTGACGGACTCGGGCGCTGCGCTGGTGGGCGTTGATTCACTCATAGGACACCCGTGGATCGGCCATGGCGTAGAGGATGTCGGCCAGCAGCAGCGCCACCAGATTCACCAGCGAAATCATGAAAGTGTCGGCCAAGATCAGCTCGCGATCGCGCAGGTTGATGGCATCGAGCATCAGACTGCCCATTCCGGGTATGGAGAAGATTCGCTCCACCACCACGCTGCCAGCCAGCATGGCCGGAAACACTGACACGAAGATGGTGATCAGCGGCAGCAGGCTGTTGCGGAAGGTGTGGTAGATGAGGACATCCCGCGACGGCACGCCCTTGGCTCGCGCCGTGCGCACGTAGTCCATGCTGGCGTTGTCCAGAACTGCGGCGCGAGTCTGCTTGGCCAGTACGGCGAAGCCGCCATAGACCAGGCAACCAACCGGCAGCGCCAAGTGCCACAGCGAATCGAGCAGCCAGCCGCGGCTGAATTGGCCGTTGGGCCACGATGGCAAAAACGTCATGTCGGCGGCGTCTTTGGCCCACAGCCCCGACACCGGAAACCAACCTAGGTACTGGTTGTCAGCGAGGTAGCCAATCATCATCACCCCAGCCCACACCGTCGGCACCGACCACAGGGCCACAAACAAAGCTCCGCTGGCGATGTCGAACCAGCCGCCGCGCCGCGCCGCCGCCAGCAATCCGGTCGGCACCGCGATCAGATAGATCAGCGGAATGGCGATCACGTTGATGAGCACCGTCACCGGCAGCGCGTCCATGATCAAGTCCATCACCGGACGGCCGCGGCTGAAGGCCACGCCCAGATCAGGAGCAGCGATGCTCATCGTGGACGGAATGATCGGCACGCCGACCGGCGGATAGGGCCGCTGGTCGAACAGCCACTCCATGTGGGTGCGCAAGGATTCGGCGGCAGCGAATGAGACCTGCATCGCGCCACCAGCCTGCAGCACCTCGGCCCAGGCGCTGCTGGCGTGATCCGGGGAGTGGGCCGAAAACCAGTCCAGCCGCGGCTTGGCGTCGGCAGTCACTGCTTCACCGGCTCCAGCAGCCGTGGCGTAATGAACCAAGGCTCGATCGAACGACTTGCGCGCCACCAGATAATCGGCGCGGGCCTTGGCGTAGGCGCGATGGGTGGCCAGAAACGCACTGCGCAACCCTTCCTCGCCGCCCGCGATCTGGGTCGATGCCGGTGCGGCCGCAATCTCGGCTGTTGGCAGCCACGCCGTGCCCTCTAGGGTGATGGCGTGGAGCGGCTTGGGGGCGCGCACCAGATCACCCTGCGGGTTCACCAGTTCACGACGGCCAAACTTGATCGGCGAGATGCGCCCCAGCCAGCGGGCGTACTGCACCACTGCCGGATCATCGAGGCCGTAGCGATCCTCCAGATATGCCTCCACCAGCGCCGCCTTGGACGATTCCATCTGCCCACCCGCGGCCCGCAGACTGGCGCCGATCCCGCCGGGCGAAAGGGCCAGCAGCATGAATACGAGAAAGGTGATTCCGAGCACGGTCGGAATCATGACCAGCAGTCGTCGTCCGATGTAGCCGGCCATGGCGGGGAGGCGACCTAGTTCCCGGGTGTCGGCATCGCCTGGACTGAGCAGAACTCCTGCGGTTCCAGGCCGGTGCGGTAGGCATGCACATTGCCGAAGTTGCGGTTGATGAACCGCAGCCAGGGCGATACACGCAGGAAGGAGTACGGCTGGTCCTCGGCCACGACCGCATGGAACTGGTGCCAGATAGCCATGCGCTCGGCGGTGTCAATGGTGCGCCGCCCCTTCTCAATGAGAATGTCGGCGTCGGCGTTCTGCCACTGGATGAAGTTGTCGCCCTGATCGGCGATGGATGAAGAGTGCCAGAGCTGGCGCGGATCGCTCTCCGGGCTGTTGGCTGACCAGCCCATCATCAGGGCATCGAAGTCGCGCTGTTTGAGCATGTCGCTGAAGAACGACCAGTCGACCAGCCGCGGTGTGCAGCGGATGCCGTTGCGGGTGCACTGATCGCGTACATAACCGACGATGCGTTCCACGATCTGCCCGCCAGTGGCCATGGTTAGTTCGAAGTCAAACGGCCGCCCCTTGGTGAAAACTCCGTCGTCGAGCTGATACTCGCGGACCCCGTCGCCGTTGGCGTCGCTCCAGCCAGCCTCCTTCAACAGGGCATCCGCCCCGGCCGGGTCGTAGGGCAGCGGCACCACCGCGGGATTAGTCGCGGGCGAAGATGGTTCGCTCGGGCCGACCGCCACAACTCCCACACCATCCCAGATGTCGCGAATCATCCGGTCGCGGTCCAGAATCATGGTCATGGCAGTGCGCACCCGCTTGTCATGGAACGGAGTGAGCTGCCCGGCCTGCCCGCGGCGCGGACCACACTGCCAGCCAATGAACGAGTAGCCCGAGCGCATGTTGATCCACTTCAGCGAGTAGTTGGCCGCCTCAAAAGCGCCGTCCTTGGACTTCTCCACGAACTGCGGCGAGGTCGGAGTGAGCATGTCTCCTTCGCCGTTGGTGTAGGAAGTGAGCGCCGCCAAGTCGTTGGTGACCACCTTGAAGCGCATTCCGGCCAACGCCGCTGGCTCCTCCCAGTAGCGCTCATTGCGCACCAGCACCACATCGGCGCTGCCCGGTGTCCACTGGGTGGCCAGATCGCAGCGCGGCAGCTTGAAGGGCCCCGAGCCCATCAGCAGCCCAGTCGACTGATTGATCTGCTCGGGGGTGAACTGGCTGTAGAAGTGCTTGGGGAGCACGTAGTTGGACATGACATCGCGATTGGTGAACAGCGCCTCGGTGAAGACGAACTCAACCGTCCGCGGGTCGATCACCTTCACTTCGACCAACTGGTCTAGCAGCGCCCGGGAGCGCTCGGCCTCGATCAGCGGGTTCTTGACAAAGTCCATCAGGCTCCAGCGCACATCCTCGGCGGTCACTGGCTGACCGTCGGAGAAGACCGCGTCGCTGCGCAGGTGCGCGCGGACCCAGAGCCCGTCCGGGTCAACCTGCCAGGCATCGGCCATCACCCCGCGCAGCTCCAGAGTCTCGGCGTCCAGCGAGGCCAGCGCGCTGACCACCTGCTCGATCACGCGCCGACCATAGACATCTGAGGACAAGTACGGAGTGATGCGCGCTGGCTGGGCGCTGAAGATCTCGGTGAACTCGCCGCCGGGGGTGAACCCGGGGGCGGCCGATGGCTCGTGCCAGAACTTCCATGGCTTCTGCCACTCGATGTCCACTCCTGGGCGCGCCCAGGCAGTGTCGCGGCTACCGATTTTGGAGCCCAAAGGTGCTTCGACACTCGTCGCCTGCCCAGCGGGTCGCCGGGCCAACTGACCGGAGAGTTCGCGGAGCGTGGATTCCGCCGCCACCACTCGCCCCCAGAGTCGATCGGCTTGCAGCATCTGCAGAAATGTCAGCAGTCCTAGGCCGCTCAGCAAGAGCCCGATGACCAGATCCTTGAGTCCGAGGCGGTTGCGCATGGAGATTGGTTCCGTCACCCCCAATCGGCGGGGTCGCGCAGCCTAGCACCCGGCGGTGCGGCTGCGCAGCGGGTCTAGGCGCTGTCGGAGTTCATCTCCAAGCAGATTCAGGGCCACCAGAGTCAGGGCAATCATGAGGCAGGGCCACAGGAGCAGCCACCACCGCCCTACCACCATGTTCAATTCACCTAGGCCGTCGGCGGCCAGATTCCCCCACGACGGCAGCGGTTCGCGGATGCCGATGCCTAGGTAACTGAGGAAACTCTCCGAGAGAATCGCCGCGGGCACGGCCAGCGTGGCGTAGACGATCACCGGTCCGGCGATGTTGGGCAGCAGGTGCAATCGAAACTGCCGCCACGGTGATGCGCCCATCGCCCGACAGGCTTCCATGAAGGGCTGCTGGCGCAGGCTGAGCACCTGCCCGCGGATTACCCGCGCCATGGTTAGCCACGACACGCCGCCGATGGTCAGCAGCAGCAGCAGCACATTTGTGAGTCGCAGCCCGGCGTCTCCCGGATGCCACTCGAGTCGCTCCGCCAGCCCTTCGAACGCCACGGCCAGCAGCACCACCAGCAGGATCGAGGGCAGACCGAAGATGATGTCCACCAAGCGCATCATCAGCGCATCGGTTCGCCCACCCGCCGAGGCGCTCACCGCACCATACAGCGTGCCCAGAACAACAGTGACCGCTGCGGCGCTGAGTCCGACCAACAGGCTGATCGCGCCGCCGAGCAGGCAGCGCGCCAGCACATCGCGGCCGAAGGCATCCGTGCCCAACACCAGCGTGGGTTCATATTGGTCGATCGAGGATGCCGTGGCGTCCGTTCTCAACGGCGCCTCTGCCCACCACGAAGGCGGCAGAAGAGAAAGTGAGAGGTTCGAAGCTTCGTAGCGGCGGATCGGCGCGCCGGTCCCGCCATCGACGCGCGCTAGTGTCCAAGGCAAACTGCCGAAGCAGGCCAGAGCAACCAGCGCTAGCGTCCACAATCCGATGCGGCCCGCCCAAGCCATCGATCGCCGCCGGAGAACCGGGGGGGTGCTCGCCTCCTGCGCCATCAGC
>SYPI01000222.1 GCA_005804005.1 Planctomycetia bacterium | reverse complement strand
GGCCGGCGCGGCATCGTCGGCCGCGTCCCCGCCGCTTGGCGGATTCATCGCCGCCCAACGGTGGCGCAGTCGCGGCAGCGGCATCCCCTGCACCACCTTTTCATGGATGATCGGGAACAGCCGATTGAGCATGTCGGGGCGGGCGCGGGATAGCTCGTCGACAAAGACGACTTCGGCGTCCCAGATTGAGGCGGGCGTCTGGACGAACGCCAGCTTTCCGCTGGCGTCGGGCAGCGGGTAGCCGATCAGATCGTCGTAGTTGACGAGGCTGGCGTTGTAGTGTCGCCAAGTGAGCCGCAGCGCCTGCGCCAATCGGCACAGCAGCAGGCTCTTGGCGGTGCCGTGCGGGCCGATGAGGAGGAGCGGGGTCTCGGTGGCGATGGACGCCAAGACCACCGGCTCGAGTGCGTCATAGCCCACGATGCCGAGGCTTCGCAGGATTCCTGACCGGGTGGGTGGTGGGGCGGCGGGTTGTGCCGGTGCGGCTGGCGGTGCTGGCGCCCCGACGGGTGCCGGTGCGGGGAGTGGTGCCGGTGCGGTGGGTGGTGCTGCGGTGGCCATGGTGAATCCCATGCACACCAACGAGGAACTCCGGAAGGCCCGGCGGCGAACATCGCCGCTCAGGCAAGGCACGGGGTGGACCGCCAACTGACTGAGACGGGTGCGCGCGGCCCTAGCGACCGCGAAACGCCCCGCCTCTTGGCGGGCCCCGCGGGCTTGTGCGAGATAAGCAAAATGTGCTTGTTTTCAAGCACTTTGCGCTCATCGCGCCGCATGCCCCTTTCGGGGTTCCTCAGCACCGTGGCGCGCCATGTGGCGGGCTCGGTTGCTATCCGGCTTTCAGAGGACGCCGGAGATCAGTATGCACCACAAGTGTAGCACGCAATCGCCTTTGGTCAAGGCAAGAAACCCCTGCGACCACTGCCGATTCCCTCAGTTACCCCAAGCACCTAGCAGCAGCGCAAGATCCGTGGCATCCACCACCCCGCTACCGTCCACATCCGCGGGGCAATTGAGCAGATCAGAGCACGCACCCCAAGAGCTCACCAAGATCGAGAGATCCGCCCCATCGACCGCGCCGTTCAGGTCGAGGTCAGCGCGCTGGGGCAGCACACTGCGCCAGGCGCCGCGGCCGTAGGTACCCGTAGCGATGGTGCGCCGCGCTCGATTGATCTCCAGCTGCCCGATGTTGACATTGGGCAAGTCCGGACCGGACTTGACCCAACTGGCACCGCCATTGAACGAGGAGTAAACCCCCGCACCGGATCCAACGAAAATCGACGGCAGTCCGCGATCCCAGTCGACCGCCAGTGCTTTGGCGGTAACCCCGCTGGGCAGCGGGCCAGTCAGATTGACCCAGTTCGCGCCACCGTCGGTGGTTCGCAGCACCCGCTGTCCGCTGGATGTGTTCCGGACGATCACCGCGGTGTTGTCGACGCCAGGCCGCGGCGAAATCGTCGCGATGCGCGTGCCGTCGTTCATGCGCACTCGTGTCCAAGTAGCCCCACCATCGAGCGTGCGCCACACGCCGCCCTCCCGATTGCCCACCCAGATCACACCCGGACGCCCCGGCACTGGCGCAATGGCCGTCAGCGTGGCGCCGTCGGCGATCGTGGTGTCGCTGATGGCCGTCCACTCTGCGCTGGTCAGTGCGGCAGCATTTCGCCACAAGCGGTTCGAGCCACCCAAAAGCGTGGTGGGGAAGTTCAGGTCCGACACCAGAGGTGAAATCCACTCGCGGGTATCGCTGGTCCACGGGCCAGTGATGTCTTCGGATCCACTGGCGGTCACGCGAAAGACCCGCAGATAGACATAGGTAGTGAACAGCGTCGAGTACACATCGTTGAAGTACGCACCGTAACCGCCATCGCCAGGGACCAGCTGTGACCAATCAGCGCTCAGCGTGTCCGTGCCCGCCGTGCCATTGTCCTGCGTGCCAGCCATCAGGCGGTTCATGTCGTTGGGATGCTCGTGAATTGTGTAGTTCTGGATGGCGCCCAGCGTGGCGTTGCAATTCACCCACTTGTTCCCGACGCGCCGCCAGATGCCGCCATCGCAGCCGAACCACGGGGTGTTGTCGGCTCCAAAGGAAACAATGTGCTGGTCGGGATGGATCTGGCCGCCGGTGCCGGAGATTTCCGTCCAAGTCTGCCCCCCGTCCGTGGTCACGATCACGCCAGCGATTTGAAACACCGGCGACACACCTCCGCAGAACACCCGGTTGGAATTCAGCGGGTCGACCCCCACCGAGAGGTCGTACCAAGCCTGCGGGGCAGCGAAGTTGGGGGTGGCAGTGAGTTGCGTCCAGTTGTTGCCGCCATCAGCAGTTCGATAGAAGCCGGCGACATTGCCGCCGGAGGCGAATGCCGCATACAGAACATCCGGCGTGCCCCGGCACTGCGCCAGCACGATTCGGCTGAACGAGCCCGATGGTTGGACATTCAAGAGCGTGGGGAATGTCTCACCGCCGTCAAGTGATCGGCGGATGCCCACTCCGCGGATGGCAACGAAAACGCGCAGCGGATTGGCGGCATCAACCACGAGGCTGGAACAGTTCTCCGCGATTGGTGATGTCCAGGTGGAACCGCCGTTCAGGCTCCGCCAGTATCCGCCCTTGCCGGTCCAGTGGATTGCTGCTGGAGAGTTCGCCCCCGCTCCGGGAACGATCACTAGCCCGCTGCAATCGCTGCCAAGCACTCCGGAGGTGGCGATCTGCGACCAGTTGTTCCCCCCATCGAGCGAGCGCAACAGGCCACCGCCGCTGGAGCCGGTCGTGTACTCACCGGTTCCTGCGTAGACAGTGTTGGGCCAACTCCGATCGAGGGTAACCACCCCATGGTTCAGGTTGGCACCGTTGTCGGTCACTGGAGACCAGTTGGCGCCGGAATTGGTCGTCTTCCAGATTCCGCCGGAAGCGCTCGCCGCGTAGGCGATGGCGGCGTCGATCGGGTGGCAGGCAATGCTCACCACCCGGCCACCGGCATCGTTGTTGCCAGACCAGTACTCGGTCGAGACCGGCCGCGGGCCGAGGAAGTTCCAGACCATTGGCGCGGGCGTGTCGCTGCTCCACTCCAGAGCGCGCATCTCGTCGGTGACCGTGTCGCCGAGAATCCTCCAATACCCATACGGCGGCGGGCCGAACCCCTTGCGGGTTCGGGGATGTGCTGAAGAAATCACCTCCAGCGGTTGGCCGCACTCGTCAACCAAGCGCGCGGTGTCGGAGGAGGCGCATCCAGAAGCCAACACCACGGCCAGAATCGTTATCCGGAGGCGATTCGACCGCAGCGACATCGGTGGATTGTGTCCGGTCGATCCCCGGAGTCAAGCGTGGCGAGCGGGGGTTGCGCTGACTATCCCCTGCTGGCTGGCACGATCGTGGACATAACGGATTCCGACCGCGCAAGACGCGCCGCCTGGGGCGGCGCGGCGAACCCGGCGGTCATCTCTGTGAGTTTGGCGTAGCGCCAGAAGGTGCCATGGAAGTTGGCCATGGCGATCACGAATCCAGCTGAACCGTCCAAGAACCCCAGCTTGATGAAGTAATGACGCACGAATGTGGCCGAGCCATGCAACAGGGCTTTCAACAGCGACCCCCTACGGCCCGAGGCGGCGGCCTTCTGCGCCCCCAGTGTGGAGTAGCGATTGGCCTTGTGCAATGCCTGCTCAATGTTGCGGAACGGAATCTGCCAGATGGCCGACCGCATGCGAGCCAGCGGTGCCCCCTGAAGCAACTCGTAGCCCTCGTGAACCAAATCTTCCCTGTAGCGCATCGCTCCGCGTCTGAAGAGCTGCGGCTGGCGGTAGTCCGGGTACCAGCCGGAGTGTCGCACCCATCGGCCGAGGAACCAG
>SYPI01000221.1 GCA_005804005.1 Planctomycetia bacterium | reverse complement strand
GAGAAGAAGGCTGCGGGGGCTGGTGGCGGAGCAGCGGCGGCGGCATCAGCGGCCGCGGCTTCGGCGGTCCCAGCGCCCGAGTCCTCCACGGCGCCAGCGGCTTCGGCCCCGGTCATCGAAACGACCCACGCCGAGACGCCGCACCAGCCGGCGTGACTGCAGCGGCCCGATCTGTCATGCCGCCGAAGCTGGCGCGCAGTTGCGAGGCCGCTACCATCTTGGGAACTTTCCGCAGGGATGAGTTGATGAGGACGATCTGGGCAGGCCCATTGACTGGAGGTTTCTGATGGTCTTGATTCATCGGATTCGGGCTGTGTCGCTTGCAGCTGCGGCAGCCCTCTTTCTAGTGCCTGCCCCCGCACCGTGGACCGCGTCTGCGTGCGCTCACCCGCCGTTTACCGACGAAGAACGATTGGAACTCCGGGCCTTTGCATCGTGGTTCTGGCTCTCCCGCGGCTACACGGACGTCCCAGTCCTCGAGTGGGGTGCACCGCTCAGTGGGGAATGCACTTGGGAGCTCGCCAATCAGGATGGCTTCAATCCATTCCTCGAGTCACTGCAGGTGTTCGACGCGGTCTACAGCGCCCAGATTTCAGCCGCTCGGGCATGTGGCGAGCAGTATTACGCCATCACCGATCTCCTCCACGACGAGGCGCAGGTGTTTGCGGCGTTCCGGTGGCACACTTGCACCGGTGAACTAGTGACAGTGTTCGCCGACGAGCCCGAGGTGGCGTTGAAGCACGCCGAGATCACGATTTTCTCCGATTCCGACGCGCCCCATTTCGAGTTCGATGAATGCGGGCTGACCGAGAGTGGAGTCGTCTGGTCCATAGGGCTACGCGTGACGGCGCCGCCCCCAGTGGATTGCAAAGGCATCCTTCTGCCGCAGGAGGACAGCCCGCCAATCAGCGTGCTCCCTCAGGTGGTGGATGACCGCCTTCGTGAAGCACTGGAGGTATGGGCGAACTGCTTCCTGCGCTTCGGCGGAAAGACATTCCCAGATGGGGGCGTGCTTCCTCGCCTCTTTCGCCGAGATGGGTACGGGCTCCGTCTGCAAGTTGTGCCGGACATGAGCGACACATATCCAATACTCATGTGGCCAGTGCCGGTCCTAACCCCGGGGTTCGACTGCGACGACTTCGCTGACGCCTTCATCTGCTGGTTCCGCCAACGCTTCACTACCCAGGAGCTCGAGGGGATGGAGTTCTTCATCTATCAGGTGGGTGATGGGAGTTGGGGGCACACGATGGTGGTGGTTCGGGTCGGACAGGTCTACTGGGTTGTCGACCCTGCGACCGGTGAAGTGCGTGGTCCGATCGCAGTTCCCACCGACGGTTCAAGTTGGCCCGACCCCAATCTCATTGTGACCGACCCGCCCGATGGGCCGCCGGGGTCTCGCGGCTATGGCCGAACCCGCGACTCGCCATATCACGGCTTCCCGAGGTTTTACCCCGCCGGATCGAGGCCATTCTACGAGCCCACGCCGTGGTACACGAATCCAACAATGCGTCAGTGGTTCGATGGATACCTCGAAGCGCTTCGCCAGTTGCGACAAGCAAATGGCGAGGACACTTTCTGCCTCGAGGGTGTCGACTGGCGGAAGTTTGCGCCCGAGGTCCCGTAGCGTGATGACCCCTTTGACAGGTCATGGTTGTGGATTGCGAATCGGCCAGAACGCGCGTTTCCAGGCGAGCGAGCGAGTCCTTGCCTTCGCGATGGCAGTGCTCATGGTCGCCTCAGCACTTTGTGGATGCGGGCGTCCCGTCACATCACCCCCGGTGCCGACAACGGTGGCGGGCTACCAGTCCCTCATCGTCGGAAGGACTTTTTATGGCAATGGCAATGCCTGGCTTGACGACAAGCAAGCGGCGCGGATGCAGTTGCGAACCGACGGGTCCTGCCTGATCACAGCTCCTCCCGAGCCCCCGCAGGCCGGCGACTCGTACCTTGCGTTCCAGGACGCATTCAAGGGTGGTGGCGAGGGGCGGTGGAGCGTCGAGCAGGCCGACGATCGATTCCTCTTGGTGATTCGGAAGCCCGATGGGACTCCATGGGCTCGCGGGGCAATCGAGTACCGCCAAGAGAGCGGGCTGCCGCCAATGGAGGTGGATTCTGTGCGGATCGATGTGCGTTGGGAGTTGGCAATACCAGCTGATGCAACCACGTCGGGAGCACTCAATCGAACCCGTTGGCACTCGCGAGGCCGCGATCGGCCATTCAAGTGACCTGCCGTGAGCAGCAACCGCTCACCTCTCCGTGACCCGACGCCGACCCTACCGACCTAGCCCGTGATCGAGTTTGAGCGTCGTGGCAGTTGCTTACGGTAGGCACCGGGCTTGCTCGGCCTCTGCCATCCGCATGAGCGGCATTGCAATCGCCCGGAGGAGGGGCCCCAGACGGCGTGGACCTGGTCTCGAAGGCTGCTTGGTGCCCCGAGGATCCCCGAGTTGCTAATGAGCGGGTCCTTCTGGACGGACAAGCCCATCTGAGACTAGATGGATCGAATCCCCCCTCCCCCCTCCGATGCCCACCGCCCGGCCGAACTCCTCTCGGCCCTGCCCCTTGACTTTTATTCATTCGTGTGCATAATCATGCCTTGATGTCCAAGGCCCGTCGCCAGCACCAGATCACTCGCCTGCTCGAGCGCGAGCACATCCTCAACCAGCACGATCTGGCGGCGCGATTGGCCCGCCTGGGCGTCGAGGTGCAGCAGGCCACGCTGTCGCGTGACTTGGCCGAACTGGGCGCGGTCAAAGGCCCAGGCGGATACCGACTGCTCCCCGCGGCTGCGGCTGAGCCAGCGCCCGCGCCTCGCCAACGCCTCACGCAAGCGCTGTCGCGATTGCTGCTCGAGGCATCAATCGGCGGCAACCTGCTGGTACTGCGCACCCCACCCGGACAAGCCAGCCCGCTGGCAGTGGAAATCGACCGCGCTTCGCTGCCCGGCGCACTGGGCACCATCGCCGGCGACGACTGCATCTTCGTGGCCTGCGACTCCGTCCCCGGCGCCCGCGCGCTGCTGCGCCAACTGCGCAGCATGTCGGCCGCGGGCCCCTCCCCCACCGGCCAACTGCAACGAAACTGAGACCTCGCCAAGTGCACCACCACTCCCAGAAAGTTCGGGCAATCATCGTCGGTGCCGGCGGCTACTCAGGTGCTGAGGCGGCCGGTCTGCTGCTGGAACACCCAGCGATCGAGGTGGTTGGCCTGTTCGGCTCGGCCGATCGCGAAGGCGCTCGGGCCGAGGCGTTCACCGCAGCGTTCCCCCGATTCCGCGGCCGCACCGATCTGATGATCGAACCGACCAGCCCGGCGGCTTTGGCCCGCGCCGCGCCAGATGTTGCTTTCCTGGCCACTCCCCATGAGGCAAGCGAATCGCTGGCCCCCGCCCTGCTCGAGCGCGGCGTGATTGTGTTCGACCTCTCCGCAGCGTTTCGGCTGCGCGAGAGTGCGCTGTACCCCAAGCACTATTCGTTCACGCATACTCACCCGGAGTTGCTTGAGCAGGCGGTGTATGGGCTGGCCGAACTGAACGCCGACGCGATCCGCAGCGCCAGCCTGATCGCCGTGCCCGGGTGCTACCCGACCTCGGTGACTCTGCCGATGCGGCCGCTGGTCGAAGCCGGTCTGCTGAGCGACGACCTCGTGATCGTCGACAGCACCAGTGGTGTCAGCGGTGCTGGCCGCGCCGCCTCCACCAAGAGTCTGTTCTGCGAAGTGAGCCTGCAGGCTTACGGAGTCTTCTTTCATCGCCACCAGCCGGAGATGGAACAGGAAGTTGGCCGCAGCGTGGTGTTCACCCCGCATCTTGGCGCGTTCGACCGCGGCATCCTCTCGACCATTCACGCCACGCTGGCCCCTGGGGCAACGCTGGATGACTGCCGCAGCGCACTCGAATCCACCTACAGCGGCGCGCCGTTCGTGCGCGTGCTCCCGGCGGGCTCGTGGCCCAGTGTGGCCGCGGTGCGCATG
>SYPI01000220.1 GCA_005804005.1 Planctomycetia bacterium | reverse complement strand
GTGGCGCGCCGCGTTCCTTACCCAGAACCACTTCAACAATCGGCTGGTCGTCCTCGCCGAGAATGCGCAGCAGCCGCGCTTGATTCGAAGCGTCCGGCCACGCCAATTCCAGTTCACCAAGCCGCTCGGGCCGGGAAGTCAGCGCCTCGTCCAATTCCAGCGCCGCCAACTCGTTCAGGAGTCCCCGCAACTGGCTGGCTTGCGCCGGGTAGTCGCCACTTGTGGCGACTACCCATGTGTCGCCATCAAGCTGCAACTTCACCGAGGTATTCCCCCCCAGTATCTCCACCACTCGGGCCCCCTTGACGAGTTGGGCCAATCCGGGAAGGAACGGACCGCTGGCTCCGACCGCTGGCACCGCGCTCCGCCGTTGAACAGCGATCGTGGCCACCACCACGCTGAGCAGCGCGATGACGACGATTAGCCCGACTCGCCTCATGCCGTGCTCCGGCGCCGCCAGCGCCACGATGTCCAGCCCAGGGCCAGCGCCGCCACTACCAGCGGCCAGGCCACCACATTCAGCAGCATGAGCCGCCGACCGGTCGCCTCAATTTCTTCTCGAAGTTGATGCTGCACCTGCCGCAGCTCCTTGCGAGCCTCGCCCATCTCTAGGTTCAAGCGCACCAGTTCCTGTTCCTGCTCCGGCGAGAGAATCAAACCGCCCTGCGCTACATCACTGCGCTGCAACTGGGCGATCTTCTGCTCGGACCTCTTGATCTGGTCTTCCAGTTCCTTGGATCGCCGCAGGTACCGCGCGTCAGCTTCTTTGCGCAACGCTTCGATCCGGTCGAACGGACGCCGGTACTGACCGCGGCCGCGCAGCGAGGAGAGTTGCCGGCCGCCGACCAGCGACTCGAGAGCGTTGAGCACTAGGGCGCCGTTGTCGGCCGCGACCCGGGCGCCCAGCGAGATGCCGCCGACCGATTCCTGCACGATCCATGTCTGGTTGGAGAGCAGGTCGGCGTCGGCGATGAGCACCATGTTTGTGCCGACCCGCGCCGCCAGTGTCTTGCGAACGCCATCGGCCTTGAAATCACGCGCCAGCTGATCCGGCTGGCCGAAGTAACCCAGTTTCAGCGTCTGAATGAGCTGCGAGTCAGTGGAACTTTCAATCAGCGGCGACACCTTGTCGCCCGCCAACTCCACTGACTTGATCTGCCCGACTGACATCATGTTCACCTGCGACAGCGGCCCGGTGATCGGGTCGCCGCTGACGAACGCCTCGCGCGACAGGCCGAGCCACACCACATAGTCGATCACCCGCTGAGTCCCGCCCGGGCCCTGCGCCCGCACCCGCGTGGCGTACTTCAGGTCACCGACCGCCATGTCAGTGGGAATCGTGAACCCCCACTCCATCGGCAGGGGCCCCAGATCGCTGCTGGTGGCACTGCGCTCACCGCCGAACGATCCAGCGGCGGCGGCTGGATCCGTCTCGCACCACGGATCAAAGAAGAGCAGCAGCGGCTTGCCAGCGGCGACCCACTGACGCAACGCATCCAGCATCTTCTCGCCGAACCCGCGCGGGTGGACCACCACCAGACACTCAATGCCATCCGGCAGCGCCTCGGCGGCCGGGTCCACTGCACTCACTTCGTAGAGCGAGCGCATCTGCTCAAAGACCACCGGCGGCGCGGATGGCCGATCAGGCTGCCGCGGATCAAACTGCTCCTCGGTCGGCAGGGTGCTCAGCAGGCCAACCTTCTGCTTGCCGCTGCGGCCGACTGCCAGAATCGCCCGGGCGATCTCGTATTCAAGGAACGACTCCTGTTCGGGTGCCAAGTATGGCAACACCTCGCGCGAGTCGGTTGCCCCGCGCACTACCAGCCCGAGGGTGAGCGTTCGTCCGACGCCGTCGACGCTCAACTGGGCCACCCCGGCGGCGCGCGCCGCGTCTTCAGCCTCTGAGAACGGTTCCGGGTCGATCACCGTCAGTTGCACTTTCCCAGCGGAGAGTTCCGACAGTTCTTCTAGGAACTCACGGACCCGCTGGGCATGTCCCCGCAGCTGTGGCGCACCGTCGCCAGCCCCGGCGGTCCAGTAGAAGTCGAGCCGCACCGGTTCATCAAGGCCACCGACGATCTGTTCGACTGCGGGCGAAAGGCTGTAAAGCCCTTCACTGGTCAGATCAAAGCGCATTCCCCCCAGCAGGAAAGTGGCGGCGGTGTTCACCGCCAGCAGCGTGGCCAAGATGGCCACAACCGTGATCCAAAGCGAGCCACCTCGCCGCGCGGCAGCCATCAGTGCCCCCTCCGGGCGTCGATCACCGCGACATTGAGACAGAGGAACGCCCCGATCACGCTGGCGAAGTAGACGACGTCGCGCAGGTCGAACACGCCGCGCAGGATGCCTTCGAAGTGGGTCAGCGCGCTCATCGCCCCCAACGACTCAATGAGCGGTCGCGGCGCCCAGCCCGCGAAGTAGTCGAGCACGAACGGGAATCCCGAGAGCATCAGCAGGAAGCAGGCCACGGCGCATAGGACGAAGGCGATGACCTGACTCCCAGTTGCCGCCGACAGGCAGACTCCCAGCGCAAGGAATGAGCCGGCCAGCAGGACGGCGGCCGCATATCCACCGAGCAGCACTCCAAAGTCCGGATCCCCCAGCCAAGCCACGGTAATGACCAGCGGCATGGTGAGCGCCAACGCCAGCGCAGTGAACGCCCAAGCAGCCAGATACTTGCCCAGCACCAGATCCCAGGTGGTGAATGGCAGGGTCAGCAGCAACTCAATCGATCCGGTGCGCCGTTCCTCGGCCCAGATGCGCATGCTCACCGCCGGAATCAGGAACAGCAGCAGCCAGGGCAGCGATTGAAAGAACGGGCGCAGATCGGCCTGAGCCCGTTCGAACAGCCCACCGATGTTGAAGGTGAACAGCCCGGCCATGAACAGGAAGATCACCAAAAACACCGACGCCAGCGGAGTTGCGAAGTAGGCGGCGAACTCGCGGCGGAAAATCACCAGCGGGCGCCCCATCATCGGGCCTCGGCTCCGGGCTCGGCGCTGGTGATCTCTCGGAAGACATGATCCAGTCGGTTGCGCTTCACCGCCGCCGGGGCGCGCCGGTCGAGCTGCTCGGGGGTGCCATCGAACACCACCATGCCCTGATTGACGATGACCGCGCGATCGCACACCGCCTCGACCTCCTCCAGAATG
>SYPI01000219.1 GCA_005804005.1 Planctomycetia bacterium | reverse complement strand
GCCGGGTCCCGGACTCGCCCAACCAGATCGTCATAGATGCGACGGGCGGTGTCGCGGGGCAGCACCTCGGCAGTGCCCTCGGGGGCGGGGCCTTCGAACTCCACGCGGCCAATCGTGGCGCCATCAGGCACGGGCAGTAGCAGCACGGCTTCAGCTTGCACTGGGCTGGGATTGGATAGAACCATTTCGATCTGGGTCGCGGCCACGCCATCGCGCAACAGCGCTCCGACCTTGACCTCGGTGAGGGCCACCGCCGGAGCAGTCGGCACTAGAGCGAAGGTCCGGACCTGCGGCACAACCACTGTCGTTGCCGCGCCGAACGGTGCCGGATCAACGGTGACTTGGGCAATGGTCGGCGAGGCGAGAGCCAGCACGGAGAGGGCCAAACACAGACTTGCAGTGCGGTTCATGAGAGTGGTCTCCATCTCTGCCAGACCATACGCCGACGGGCTGCACCGCTGCGTCACGCTTGCGTAACACCCGCGCCCCGGTTCGGCGTCAGTAGATGGGCACCGACGGATCGATGTCTAGCGACCAGAGGTGGATGCCACCGGCCAAGCTGCGCGCCTTCAGGAATCCGGCCTGGCGTAGCAGGGCGGTGGCGGTCATGCTGCGAACTCCGTGGTGGCAGTGCACCACCAGCTGGGCATCCTCCGGCAGGTTCAGACGACCTATAGAGTGCGGCAGGCCAGCCAATGGCAGGTGAACTGAGCCCTCGATCAAGCAGATGTGTCGTTCGGCTTCGGTGCGGACATCGATCAGCACCGGTGGCGCTGCGGCAGCACGCTGATCCCGGAACTCGCGCGGAGTCACTTCCCAATCCCGCTGGAACGGGTACGACTCTGGAAGTCCAGCCGGATTGAGCACGGTCATCGCGTTGGCGCCGTGTGCGGGAGCAGTTGGAACGGCTCCTGAGGCGAGCGAGTCACCGTTCCGGGTGGTTGCTGCACGATCCACGCGGGCATGATTAGCCACGAACCAGCGCCACGCGGAATCTGGGCGAACCCGGTGGCCGCGACGACCTTCGGGCTAGCGCCACCCTGTCCGCAGTCGGCAGTGGTGGGAAACGAACCGTTGCCGCGGGGCGTGCCCGGCGCGGATTGAAGCGGCATGCTCCAGGTTGGACCTGACTCGACCTGCGAGGTTGCCAGGGTGACGTCCACGCTCGGCCAGGCGGTGCGATTGAGCCCGTCGAGCGACGGGTCCATGCCCAGTTTGGCGGCGGCACCATCCGTCGGCTGAATTGCGGGCAAGGGCTCGGACCCCGTGATGCCATCGAATGAGTTCAGCTGTGAGCAGGCACACAGAAGCGCGGCCGGTGCCGCCAGTCTGGCTGCCGTAGAGATCAATCTCATGAGTTCTCCTCCAGGAATGAACTGTCCAGCCCACAGATGCGCAGGGCCTGAGTGATCGTGTCTCGGTCGAATCCGCGGCGGTCAAGACGCATGGCCAGCGACTCCACTCGTCGAACTCGGGCGCGTATGTACGACTTGGTCAGTTCAACCGCCTGATCTAGTTCATCGGCCGGGCCCGATGCCGATCGGGAAGCGGCGCCCGCTAGGCGTTCGCTGAACCCTTCACTCTCTAGGCGAGTCTGCACCAATCGGCGGCTGGTTCCGCGGTTGCGGGCTACTGCGCGAGCCCGCTCCGCCGCACTCCGCTCTTCGCACAGCCAACCGTCCTGCTGCAGCCGCTCCACCACGGCAGTGGCCACTGGCTCGGCGAACCCCGCTCGTTCGAGTGCCGCGACCAGCGCGCTGCGCGATCTCGCCCGCCGGGCCAGCAGACCAAAGGCCCGCTGACGGGCGGCATCCTCGGCGCCAGCGTGGGACAGTGCGGCGGCGCGATGCGGGGTCCAACCCGCGCCCGCGCGTAGGCCAAGGGCCTCGGCCTGCGCCCGGCTGGCGCGACCAACAACTCGCCCCCCAACCAGCACGTCAACACATTGGGGATCTTGTGGATCAGTCCGCAGGCGATCGATGCGCCCAAGACGGCCGCTGGCAGGGCGGGCCATCACGAATCGACCTCATCCAGCAACGCATGGATTTCTGCTGCGGCGTGGGCGTCGCCGATGGCTTCGGCCCGCACCAGTCCAGCGCGCAGGGTGGCTGCGGCGGTATCGCGCTGCGAGCCTTCCAGCAGGGCCTTGGCCTTGTGGTAGTAGGCGTAGCAATAGTCCTTGTCCGCTTCGATGGCCGCATCGAACCAGCGGATAGCCTCATCGAACCGACCAACCTTGACATACTCGTGGGCCAGCCCATACCGGCAGAAAGCGTCCTGCGGGTCCTTTTCAAGCATCCGCTGCAACAGATCAAGCCGTGAAACACCATCCATGCGTGGAGCGTACCGCCGCCGGCGTGGCCGGGTACCGTGCCATGATGCGGAGTCGTGTCATCCTGTTGCTGCTGGTGGCCCCGCTGCTGTGGGGTTGTCCCCCCAACTATGTCAAGGAGGATCGCACCGACCGGCGGCCACGTGAACTGGCGGTGACCGATGCCGTCGGCGGGGCGCATTGGCGCGTGGTCAGCGCCGGACCGGTCTGCTACGAGGCCTTCAACGATCTGGTGCTCGCCGTGGCTACTGCAGACGGCAAGGTGCTGGACGAACTGCGCGTGTTGCCGCTCGGGCATTGCGGTGCGGTGGTCGACCTGTGTCTACATCGGGGAGACCTTTACGCGGCGATCGATGGCAGCGCCGTGGCGAGGATCGACATTTCCGATCCTC
>SYPI01000029.1 GCA_005804005.1 Planctomycetia bacterium | reverse complement strand
TCGTGGCCACGCTGCCGATGGAGCCGCCGCTGCGGGCGGCCAAGATTCACACCGCCAACGACGGATCGTTGGTAGTGGACACCTTCGAGTTTGGCCAGCGCGTGCCGTTTGACTCGGCTGATCCGGCCCAGTCGGCCAAGGGCGAGGCGATCGCCGCTTGGGCGAGCGAGCACCATCCCGACTGGCTGCGGGACCAACTGCTGGCGTCGTTTCGCAACTGCAGCGCCGAGTATGTGCTGACTCTCTCGCCGTTCCGCTACTGCCAGCAGCGCGCCTTCGCTCAGCAACTCAGCGGTTCCGAAGGGGCGCTGGTGGAACTGGAGCAGGAATCCGATCCGACCCTTTCGCGGATCACCGTAGCGGTAGCCAATGCCAGCACCCGGACGATGCTGGAACGGATGGCGATCATCCTCTCCCGCGCCGGAATCTCCATCGTCCGCGCCTATCTCGACGAGATTCAGGACCCACCTCACGGGGCGATCACCCTGCTCTGCTTCGTGGTGCAGACCACCGATCGCCAGCAGATCGACCCCAAGGGAGAATCTTGGCGGCAGACCCGCCTGAATCTGCTGCGAATCAAGTGGATCGACTTCCGCGTACTCGAACTTCAGGGGCGACACAGCGAACTGGATCTGCCACGCGCCGAGGCGGTCAACGCCTACGCCGCGCTGGTTCATCAGGCGCTGGCGCCGATCAACCCCTACGCCTACGACCGCGAGCGGGTACTGGCCACCTTCGAAGCGCATCTGCCAATCGCCATCGGCGCGATTGACCTGATGCTGGCCCGATTCGACCCGGAAGCGCCGTTGTGTGACGCCGAGTACGAGCGGCGGACTTGCCGACTGCGCGAAGAGACGCTGGCCCGCGCCGATCTGGAGACCACTCGGGCCACCCTGCTCACCCTGCTCGACGCGGTTGATGCCACTCTGCGCACCAACTTCTTCCTGGCCAGCCGCTTCGGCCTGAGCCTGCGCCTCAAGCCAGAACTGCTGCGCGCCGAGCGGCGCCCGGAGACTCCCTACGGCGTCTTCTTTGTCTCGGGCCGCGGCTACTGCGGCTTCCACGTCCGCTTCAAGGAGATTGCCCGCGGCGGACTGCGCATCGTGCGGCCCACCTCGGCCGCGCAGTTCGATCGCGAAGGCGAGCGACTCTACGACGAGGTCTACGGGCTGGCCTGGGCCCAGCAGCAGAAGAACAAGGACATCCCCGAGGGGGGCGCCAAGGCAGCCATCCTCATCGAGTCGGTGGCCGATCCGAGTCGCTGCATGAAGTCGTTCGTCGACTCCCTGCTCGACCTGATCACTCCCGAACCGCAGACCAAGCGGCTGGTCCTCGATCGTTTCGGCCATCAGGAACTGCTCTACCTCGGCCCGGATGAGCTCATCACGCCTGAGCACATCAACTGGATCGTGGCCCGGGCCGCCCGCCGCGGCTATCCGCTGGCTTCGGCCTTCATGTCCAGCAAGCCGGGGGCGGGAATCAACCACAAGGTCTACGGGGTGACCAGCGAGGGAGTGAACATCTTCCTGCGCATGGGCCTGCTGTCCCGAGGCATTGACCCGGCCAAGCAGCCATTCACCGTGAAGATCACCGGCGGGCCGGATGGAGATGTGGCCGGGAACATGATGCGCATACTGGACCGCGACTACGGGGCCAACGCGCGCGTGGTCGGTGTGGCCGATGGCTCCGGCTGCGGCGAAGATCCCGATGGCCTCGATCACGAGGAACTGCTGCGGCTGTTTCAGGCTGGCCTGCCGATTGCCTCGTTCGATCCCAAGCGGCTCTCGCCACGCGGCCGGATCGTCCCGGTCAGTGCCCCGGACGGCGCCAGTCTGCGCAACTCCATGCACAACCGTCTGGAAGCCGATGCCTTCATCCCCGGGGGCGGTCGGCCAGCGACCATCAATGATCAGAACTGGAAGCACTTCCTCAAGGCCGATGGCACGCCATCTGGTTCGGTCATCGTCGAGGGCGCCAATCTGTTCCTGACCCCGGAGGCGCGAGTGAAGCTCTCCGCCGCTGGCGCGCTGATTTTCAAGGACAGCTCGGCCAACAAGTGCGGAGTGATCTGCTCGTCCTACGAGATTGCCGCCTCGATGCTGCTGAGCGAGGAGCAGTTCCTGGCCATCAAGAGCGTGTTCGTCGAGCAGGTGCTGGAGAAACTGCGGCAGTTCGCCCGGCGCGAGGCGTCGCTGCTGATCGCTGAAGGGCGGCGCCATCCGACTATCCCGCTACCGGAGATTTCGGTGCGCCTATCGGCGGCGGTGAACAGTGCCGCCGACGCCATCCAGTCGGCCATGGGCTCCTGGCCGCAGGCCGACCTGCCGCGCGTGGCCGAAGTCATCCGCGAGCACCTCCCAGTGGTGCTGCTGGAAACCGTCGGCGAGCGCATCTACACCGGACTGCCGCGCCCATACCTCGCGTGGATGGCTGCCAAGCATCTGGCTTCGCGGATTGTCTATCGCGAAGGAATCGATTTCTTCGCTGGCATGGACCCCACCGCCATCGGGGCCATAGTGCTGGGCTACCTGCGAACTGATGGCGAGACGCGCCAGTTGCTGGCGGAAGTGCGGGCCAGCGGCCTGCCGCATGCTGAACGCATCGCCGCACTGCTCGAACGCGCTGGCACCCGCGCCGCGTTGATGGAGACCTGACCAATGAAGCACACCGCCCTGTGGAGAGTTAGCGTCGTGGCCGTCTCGGCCGCCGGCGTCATCACCAGCCTTTGCAGCGGCGCCGCAGCGGCCGATGAGCCGACCGTTGCCGCGCCCAGCACCATCGAAGCAGTGACGGTGTTCCCGCAGGGCGCCCGACTCTCGCGGCGCGCCCGCGCCAAAGTTCCGCCTGGTTCATCCCGCGTGGTGGGGGTTGACCTGCCACCCGCCGCTGCCGAAGGAACGGTGCGGGCCCGGGTCGAAGGCGCCCTGCTGGTTTCGGTTGAGGAACGCCGCGAGACGCATCCCGAGCCGACTGCCACGGCTCGCGCTCTGGAGCTGGACGCGCAGATCCGGGCGTTCGAGGATCGGATCGCCGCTGTAAACGATCAGGTGGCTGCCGCGGCTCTGGAACTCAAAGTGGTCGAAGCGATTTCGATTCGCGCCGCCGCCAACGCCACCAACGATGGCGGCACTGAAAAACTCGATCTAGCCACGCTGGACAAGCAGCTGGAGTGGCTGGGCGCCGAGCGCGTCCGTCTGGGCGGGGCAGCAATCCGCCTGCGAAGACAACTTGAGGAACTCAGCCACGAGTTGTCAGCGGCACAGGCCAATCGCGCCCAACTCGGGGGCAGCCAAGTCGTGGTGGTCGTCGAGGTCGTTGTTGAGTCGGCCCGGGGCGGCGAGGCCACTGTTCATCTCGACTATCAGGTAGGTGCGGCGCGCTGGACTCCCCGCTACTCACTGCGCGGCGATGTGACTGAGCCCACCGCCACACTGGAGTTCGACGCGCGCCTGTCGCAATCCACTGGCGAGGACTGGCCGGCGGTACCGCTGACCCTTTCAACCGCCGCGGCCGCCGGACGCATGGAGCCACCGCCGGTTCGTCCGGCGTTCGTTGATGTCTATGCCCCGCCGCCGCCAGCTGCGCCAGCGGCCCCCGCCGAGTACCGCGCCCGCGCCAAGAGCGCTGACTTCGAAGCGGACTCCGCCGGAGAGCCGGCCGATCAGGCGGGATTCCTGGTCGAGAAAGCCAGGGAGGACAAGGATTCCTACATGGGACGGCGCGCGGTCTCGGCGCAGGTTAGCGATGCCGGGCCAGCGCTGGTGTACTCAATCCCGACCGGGGTGGCTGTGCCCAGCGATGCCGAGCACGAGAGCACCACGCGCATTGCCGATGTGCCGCTGAAGGCGTCGTACCTGCGTCAGGCCCAGCCGCTGGTTGACACCGATGTCTATCTGCGCGGCACATTCGTCAACGACGGGCCGTACCAGTTGCTGGCCGGACGAGTCGACCTGTTCATGAACAAGGAGTTCGTCGGGCAGAGCGGATTCGGCAAGGTGGTGGCACCGGCGGCGGAGTTCAAGGTGTTCCTCGGACCAGACCGCGCGGTGACCGCCACGCGCGAGATCGTCGCCCGCACCGATTCGCAGACCGGGCTGTTCGGCGGCGGGCGCGATGTGCACTTCGACTACCGCATTCGCATAGCCAACGGTTCGGCGGCCGCAGTGGAGGTTGAGGTCTTTGACCGCCGAGTTGTATCCCGGTCTGACCGGATCGAGGTCAAGGCCACCGCGATCAATCCGGCGCTGGCGACCGACAAGGAGTACGCCGAGAATCAGATGCCGCAGGGCATCCTGAAGTGGCTTCTGAGCGTGCCACCGACGCCAGCTGGCGAGCTTGGCACAGCAGTCACTTGGACTGTGGATGTCTCGCACAGCAAGGACATCCGCACCACCACGCTGCCCGAGTAGCGCGGCCTGCCCGAGTAGCGCGGCCTGCCCGAGTAGCGCGGGCTCCCCGAGTAGCGCGGGCTAGGTCCACCACGGCTTGGCGGCCGGCTCGCTGATGACTGCTTCGCGCAGGAAGGAAACCGCTTTGCGGAAGCCCTCCTCGACGCTCATCAGCGCATCCTCGTGCTCGATCGACAGCACATGGTCGTAGCCGTAGCGGCGCAGCATCGACACGAATGGCTTCCAGAATTCGTGACCGTGACCATAGCCGCAAGTGCGGAAGCTCCAAGCGCGTTGCTTGAGGTCGGTGTACGGCCGAGCGTCGTTGTAGCCGTGCAGCGGGCCTTCATGGCGATCCAACTCGGTGTCCTTGGCGTGCACGTGGAAGATCAG
>SYPI01000218.1 GCA_005804005.1 Planctomycetia bacterium | reverse complement strand
GTCGTTGGCTCCCAATTGGATCATGATCGCGTCTGGATCAATCGCCCGCAGCATCGGCCCGGCCTCTGAGTGAGTGTTCAGGTGCGATTGCACCGTGTAGCCGCCTTCGGAGAATGACTCGACCAGCAGCCCGCGCGGCGATTGCACGGGAGAGCCCAGATCGAGGAAGCGAACTCCCAGCACCACCGTCTCCGCCACAGCGCTGTCGCCTTCAACCTCCAGTTGCATGTATGGCAGCCCAGCGGAATCGAGTGGGCCGGTAGCGAGTAGCGCTACTTCGCCCGGTGCACCCTGAATTGCGCTAGCAGATACCGCGCCGCTGTTGGTGGCCGCTGCGGTGTACCCCGCGCCCGCCGCCGCCGCGGGCCGCGCCTGCCAACGCAGACCTCCGCCACCGGGCGTAGACAGCACCAAAACCTCCGCGCCGATCTCGCCGGCGCCCTGAAAGTATGGCTGCTCCGAGAGGAATGTGTCGGCGGTGGCGCTGCCGTTGCCGCGCAGCGTGGTCAGCCAGCCAGCGCCGGAGAACGGCGTTGTCGCTCCGTGGAACGCCCGGCCAAGCGTGGACGGCAACATCTGCGCGGCGCCGGCAGCCAGCGCTGGAACCGGACTGCCGCCGAAGCCACCAGACATCAGCCACTGTGCTGGTGGATTGCCCCCGCCACACGAAAGGTTGGTCATTAGTGGCGTGATGCCGACTGGCCCGAACCGTTCATAGAGGCGCTCGTTCAGCGCGGGCACATACGCCGCGCCCCAGCCTCCGGGGCAGGTTTCCTGCGAGTCACCCAGCAGCAGCAGCCGCACCGGACGCGTCTGCGATGCCGCCAAAAGCCTAGCTAGTGGCGCTAGATCTTGCGACACCGCTAGTGGCAGTTGGTCATGCCGAGGGAACGGGCCGTCGGCCGCGGCGGTGCCGGCGGCAACAACCAGCGCGGCCAGCCCACCAAGGAGATCGCGGATCGTGCCGGGCACGAATCAACAGTAGCACAGCCCGGCGCGCCGACTAGCGCCAGCGCACAACTGCCGACAATCAGGGCGCGCAGGGGCCCCAAAGGCTGTTGGCAGTTCCCAGATCGATGCCGATGGCCCGTCAGTCGGCGTTCAGGTCGGCCGAGCAATCCAGCCAACCGTTGCAGTCGGGAATGATCTCTCGCGACACTGTGGTCGAGAGCCCGCCGGGGTCAGGGGCGGTAAAGATGAACCCGAAGTGAAACGACTCTAGGCCGCAGCCCAGCGGGGCTACTAGCACGGTCGGGTCACAGAGTTCATCTGGGCGGTGTGCCCCAAGCAAGCCCAGCACTGCCGAGCCCGGGCGACGACCTGCCACTACCCTAGCGTGCCATGCCACTTCATCCCGCCATGGAGGAACTGCGGCCGGCCTTCACTGGCCGCGCGGTCTGCGTCACAGGCGGGGCGGGGTTTATCGGCGGGCACTTGGCAGAGGCCCTGGTGGAACTTGGCGCGCGGGTGTGCGTGATCGATGACCTCTCCAACGGTGTTGAGGTCAATCTGGCGGAAGTGGTCAGCCGCCTCAGACTGGTCCGCAGCAGCATTCTCGATGCGGCGGCGCTGTCTGAGGCAGTCAAGGGCGCTGAGTTCATCTTTCATCTGGCCGCCCTCGGCAGCGTTCCAAGAAGTGTTGAGGTTCCATTGGAGTACCACGAAGTCAACGCCACCGGCACACTGCAGGTGTTGCGGGCGGCCCGCGCGGCTGGCGCACGACGCGTGGTGTATTCGGGTTCCAGCAGCGCCTACGGTGACACGCCGACTCTGCCGAAGGTTGAAACCATGCGTGCCGATCCGTGCTCGCCCTACGCCGTGGGCAAACTGGCTGGCGAGGCCTACTGCCGCGCCTTTGCCTGCTGCTACGGACTGCAGACTGTGGCCCTGCGCTACTTCAATGTGTTTGGTCCTCGACAGCGCCCCGACTCGCAGTATGCCGCGGTGATTCCCCGCTGGGCGCAGGCCTTGCGGGTCGGCGAACGCCCGGTGATCTACGGCGACGGCCAACAGACCCGCGACTTCACTCATGTAGACAACGCGGTGTACGCCAACCTGCTGGCGGCGTCGTGCCCGGGCAAACTGGCTGGCGAAGCGGTGAACATCGGTTGCGGGGCGCGCGACTCGCTGCTGGACCTGCTGGCGCTGATGTGCGAAGTGCTCGGCAAGCCCAATCAGCCCAAGTGCGAACCAGCACGCGTCGGTGATGTGCGCGACAGCCAGGCGGCGATCGAGGCGGCTAGGGACCTCATCGGATACCGCGTGATCGTTCCCTTCGCCGAAGGGCTGCGGCGGACTCTGGCCCCTTGAGGAGACATTGCGATGACGCTTCCTGAACAGATGCGACCTTGGCTGGATGCGGCGATTGAGCAGGCCGAGAAATCCTGGCGCGAAGGGGGCATTCCCATCGGCAGCGTGCTGGTCGACGCCCAAGGCGCCATCGTTGCCCGCGGTCACAACATGCGGGTGCAGGCCGATGATCCCACTGCCCATGCCGAGGTGTCGTGCATCCGTAACGCTGGACGCCGCCGCGACTGGCCGCGCCTGACGCTGGTTTCCACCCTTTCGCCGTGTCCGATGTGCACCGGCACCGCCGTGCTGTTCCGCATTCCGCGGGTGATCATCGGCGAGAACCGCACCTTCATGGGCGCCGAGCACTGGATGAAAGAGCAGCGGATGGAGGTGATCCTGGCCGATGATCCGCGTTGCGTGGCATTGATGGAGCGACTTCAAAAAGAAAAACCAGATCTTTGGGCGGAAGACATCGGCGAGTAGCCGGGCGAATTTGTTGTGACTGGGCTTGACGCGCCCGGGGTGAATTCGACTGTTCCCTTGTCGGATAGGGAACACCCACTCATGAGCGAACCACTCGACCCCTTCACCGCAGCCGTCCGCGCCATTGTGCAGTACGTGTGTCGGACGCTGAGGAACGGGCGCGAAAATCGCTGGTGCATCGCACCTGTGGCGATCCCGGTCCGAAGAGGCCTCGCGCGGATTCCGTAACGGATCTGCCGCGCCGGGCAATTTGACGCGCACCCGGAGGCCCGTGCCGTGTGGGTCTCCGGCCGCGTCGGCTAGCATCGCCGCGCTCGATAGTGAGCGCAGGAGGCTGGCCAGTTGGACCCAGTGAACTTGAGGGTGGGGGCGTTGTGCAGCCGGGCGGCTGAGGCCTACAAGCGCAATTGGAAGTCGCTGGCCATTGTCTCGGCCATCTTGTTTGTGGCCGCGATCCCGGCGCAGTTGCCCAGCATCATGCAGTGGGTGTCGCCGATGCCGGAGATTGATCCGGCTCAGGAACCGACTGCCCAGCAGATGGGCGAGTTTTGGAGGGCGCTGCTCTTCTTCTGCGGTATCACCATCGCCGCCTTCATCTATCAGCAACTATTCCTGATGCCGCTCATGTCCGGAGTGATGCTGGCTGGGTCGGATGCCTGCCGACGGGTGGGGCAGGATGCTGAGCGGGCGAAGTTGGCGCCGGATGCCCAGCGGGTTCCGATGATGGGTGCCGGGTTCAGCCGCTACGGCTCGACGCTTGGAACTTGGTTGCTGGTGAT